>JBLHHI010000040.1:0-26633 GCA_047614125.1 Bacteroidia bacterium
GCCGTTTCTATTTTTCCTTCTAGATATTCATCATAAAACTCGGATAGGTACACATTCGCCTTGCGGTTACCGTGAATCAATATTTTTATATCAGACGCTTCGAAGTGTCTTCCGGTATCATCTAAGTCATTCCTTGCACGGTAAATTTTTTCACTGATGTCGTATAATTTCTGATTCAAAAGAGAGTTTTTTCGGAACTGCTCCTTGCTCGGATTCCATTCCGATTTAGTACAACGAATTCCAATCGAAAACTCGGCCTTGGTTCGATTGTATAATATTCGAGTAAAAACCGTTAATTTGGTTGAATCGTTTCGGAACGGCTTGAGAAAAAATTTGATGGATAAAGTATTCATAATTTTAAACTAAAAAGTGAAACATTTTGGGTCTAAAAGTGAAACCCAGGTGAAACATTTAGCGGTAAAACTAGAATAAAGGTGAAACATTTCAAAGCGACCCCTTTCGTAACTACCTGATAATGAAAGGATACGAAAGAAGTCGAAAGGAAAAAAGTGGAGCTGCCGGGAGTCGAACCCGGGTCCGGAGAAGGAATTGAGTCGCGCTTTCTACATGTGTATTACCTATTGTTTTCGAGCTTGAAAAGGTTAGGTACGGACCTAATCCAAGCCTTATCCTACCTTATAAATTGTTGCTCGGTAGGTAATAACAACAATTATCCGGGCATTTCGACCGCCCTAATTCCACTGCGGCCCAGACATAGCCGTGGAGGGCGGATGGCATTTGTTTAATCTCTAAGATTAAGCAGCCATGGCAAAGTTAGACTCGCCTTTTATGTTTTGCAGATGAGGATTAAAGAGCGCTATCTACATTGCTCTACATGCTTACACGTCAATTGGCCTTCCCGTCAATTCCAGTCAGCCCCGTAATTAGTTATTTGGTTAGAGGGTTTATGGTTTATAGTTGAATTTTCTTCGACCAACCAAGTTGTTCTCCGAAAGGCTTGCCCGCCGAAGGAGGGCGATAACCATAAACCTGTTAACCAAAAACCAAAAACCAATCCAATAATAGTTATTTAGTTAGAGGGTTTATGGTTTATAGTTGAATTTTCTTCGACCAACCAAGTTGTTCTCCGAAAGGCTTGCCCGCCGAAGGAGGGCGATAACCATAAACCATAAACCGGTCAACCAAAAACCAAAAACCAATCCAATAATAGTTAATTAGTTAGCGGGTTTTTGAATTACAACTAATTTCCTAACCATAAACCATAAACCATAAACCAGTTAACCAGTTAACCGTTCCACAAAACTAACGCCACTTTCTTCAAATTAACTCATAAACAGAAATATTGGCAGAATAACCTTGTCATTATGCTAATTTTGTGACGAACTGTCCACCACAGTTTTCTTTTCTCGAAGTATATTGTACAACGCATGATCAAACCTTCAAAACCTAAAATCAATTTCCCGATCCAACCAGTACTTGCCATCGGCTTTTTGGTTATACTCCTTTCCTTGTTTTCGTGCAAAAGCCGAAACAAATATTCACTTTCCAACTTGCCCGAGGATTATGTGACGTTTGGACATTATGGAGGGTTTACCGGAGCTTCATCCACCTATTACATCTTCGAAAACGGACAAGCTTTTTTATATGAAAGCCTAACCAAAACATCGGATACTTTGCAACGTTTGAAGAAGTTGGTTGCCAAAGAAATTTTTAAGGAAGTGAATCGCAGCAAGGTTAAAGAACTAAAAATGAATGAGCCCGGAAATATGAGCTACTTTATTGCCGTTCACAACGGCAAAGAAAAACACGAAGTGGTATGGGGAAGGCATGGTGCCGAGGCTCCGGAGCAACTGAAAACACTTAATCAACTCATGGTGGATGCCATCACCAAAAGCAACCTGAAAAATGAAGAAAAGAAATAAAAATGGACGCATGAAACATCTTAAAAATTTATTCAAAAGCATGCTCATCGCAGCCTTGTGTTTAACCAATGCTGCCTTCGCACAAAATGCCTTCGATCAAAGAAGCAATAAGTCCAACAACAAAAACACACCATCGTTTACGTATAAAAACATCCGGTACAGCAGTACGGCTAACCAATCCATTGGGGGATCTCTGCTCAAACCGGTTTTCGATGGATTTACACCCGTTGAAAAACCCAAAGAACCCAGCTCAAAGATGCTGAATGGAATCTACAATTCAATGGGTAAGATTGCCAACCACCCGCATCAAATTGCCCTAAACTTCATTGCGGATCACGCGGAAATATTAAACATCAAAAATCCTGGAAACGAGCTCATAAATCCAGCAACAGAGATCGATAACTTAGGGCGGCATTTAATTACCCATCAACGCGTAATATCCAATATTCCGGTATTTGGCGGAGAAGTTAAAACCACCGTTTCCAGCAAGAATGAGGTTGTGGTTTGCGGGGTATTTTATTCATATCCAACCACAATTTTGCCCTCGAAAGTGCAAAATACATCCGCCGAAAGCATTGGTATTGAGTCTGTTGGGAAAGTATTTGTTCTTCCGGCCTTTGATGAACAATGGCAACTCTCGGCAGGCAAAGGCGTTTCTTCAAAGTTGGTTTGGGCCTCGTTGGATGGAAGTAATCTTCAACAGATTTACCTCGTTGATTATCACCCCAATCACATCGATTGGTGGCGAATTTGGGTGGATGCACAAACCGGTGAAGTGCTTCGAAAATATACCAAGACGTGCTCCATTGATGGTCCAAAGACAACTACAGCATTCGACTTAAACAATCAAAGCAGAACCTTAAATACCTATCAAGTGGGAAGCAATTACTTCCTCATCGATGCCACTCGATCCATGTTTTCATCTGCACGATCGAGCATGCCCAACAACCCTATTGGTGCCATTTGGACCGTAAATGCCAATAACGGCAGTGGTTCCAACACCGATCAGTTCACATCCGGGAGTAATTCGTGGTCGGATAAGTCATCAGTATCGGCACATTTCAATGCAGGGGTGGCCTTCGAATATTTTAAAAACACCCACAATCGCAATTCCATCAATGGAAACGGAGGAACCATAATTTCTGTAGTGAATGTTACACAAGATGGAGCGGCCATGGACAATGCCTACTGGAATGGGTATGCGATGTATTATGGCAATGGGAAGTCGGCCTTTAAACCCTTGGCCGGCAGTTTGGATGTGGCCGGACATGAGATGTCGCATGGAGTTATTGGCAGCACGGCCAATCTGGAATATTTCAGTCAATCGGGCGCCATCAACGAATCGTTTGCCGACGTATTTGGAGCCATGATGGATCGAGATGATTGGAAGTTGGGAGAAGACGTGGTTAAAACTTCGGTCTTTACCTCGGGTGCCCTGCGCGACCTATCAAACCCTCACAATGGAGGAAGTAACCTCAACCACAACGGTTACCAACCGGCCAAGATGTCGGAGTATTATACCGGATCGGACGACAATCAAGGAGTACACATCAACAGCGGGATTGTTAATCACGCATATTACTTATACGCTTCAGCTATTACCAAAGACAAGGCTGAAAAAATTTATTATCGCGCCTTATTAAACTACCTCACGTCAAGCTCAGATTTCTTGGCGCTTCGTTACGCCATCGTGCAGGCAGCTACCGATTTACATGGTACAAGCAGCGCGGAGGTTTCGGAAGCCAAAAAGGCGTTTGACGCAGTTGAAATCTATGATCCCAATGCAGGCAGTGGAGGTTCGGGTGGAGGAAAGGATGATCAGTCTCCAAATACAGGGGCACAGGCTATTATAAGTTTGGACGTAGATCCAGCAAATTCGAATACGGTGTACAAGAGCAGTACTGCAGGAACCAACTTTAGTAATTTGAGCACCACCGACTTAAACCGAAGAGTGAGCGTTACCGATGATGGCAGCACTTGCATTTTTGTGGCCGACGATAACAACATCCATCGAATAACTTTAAAAGGAACCGTAGCGGAAACGTCACTCACTTCCGATGATTTTTGGGACAACTGCGCGATCTCTCGGGATGGCAACCGATTGGCGGGTGTGAGTACGGAGGTAGATTCGGCCATTTATGTATACGACTTTATTAAAGAGGAGTGGAAGCGATTTGATTTGTACAATCCTACTTTTTCGGGTGGAATTAATGCGGGTGGTGTTTTATACGCGGATGCCATCGAGTTTGATTACAGCGGAGAATACATCTTGTACGATGCACGTAACCTCATTAAAAGTTCATCGGGAACCGATTTAGACTATTGGGATATAGGAACGATACGCATTTGGGACAATACCTCCAATGCTTGGGGGGATGGGAAGGTCGAAAAGTTGTTTTCGCAATTACCAGCCGATGTGAGCATTGGCAATCCAACCTATTCCAAAAACTCACCGTACATCATTGCCTTCGACTACATTGACGAATTTGATGATGAATATGCGGTACTTGCGCTTAACACAGAAGCCGGGACAGTGGGTACTGTTTTCGAAAATAACAAGTTGGGTTATCCAAGTTATTCAACCGACGACGACAAAATCATCTTTGATGGCACCTCCAATGGAGAAGATGTTATTGGCATCATCGGGTTGGCAACCGACAAGATTAATGGAACTGGAAGTGCATCCTTGCTCATCGAAGACGCCAAATGGGGTGTTTGGTATGCGGAGGGAACGCGCAAGCTGTTGAGCGACAAAAAAGTCCTATTAAGCTTCTCGCTTCCAACCCTATCCGGTTCGCCTAAAGGAGTATTCAATGGCCAAAATGTTACGGTAACGGTTCCCAGTTCATCCAATCTAACCAACTTAGTTCCTACCTTTACACACTCTTCTTTATCAAAAGTTTGGGTGAGTACACAATCACAAACGAGCGGTGTAACGACGAATAATTTTATCAATCCAGTATTGTATAACATTCAGGCCGAAGATGGAAGTTCGCAGAGTTATACGGTAACGGTTGTTAAGGAAAGCGTTGGAGTGAATTATTTGCAAAATCATACAATTCGTATTTACCCGAATCCCAGTTCATCATTAATTTATATGGCGGGTCTAACAGGAACTGCTGAATATGAGTTGATTGGCGCAGATGGGAAAGTTGTAAAGCATGGAATAGTTAGTGAGGACGACGCCGTTGATGTTGGAACATTAAAACGGGGTGTATACATTTTGATACTCCGCAACAATGAATTTGGAGCCTTGCATAAATCCATTATAAAAAACTAAAATCCGATTTAAAGGAAGTAGATGAACAAAAAGAAATTGCGGGTAGGAATTATCTGCGAACGCAAGCAACCCGCAGATACTCGGGTTGCTATTACACCCCAAGATGCAAGTGCTCTGATGCGTGCCCACACAAACCTCGAGATCGTTGCAGAATCATCGCCAGATCGTACTTTTACAGATGACGATTACACAGCTGCGGGGGTTTTGGTAGTAGAAGATGCATCCGATTGCGATGTACTCTTTGCCGTTAAAGAAGTGCCCATCGAAAACCTCATTCCAAACAAAACATATTTCTTTTTTTCGCATACCATTAAGAAACAATCGTACAACCAAAAATTGCTGCAAGCCATTGTAACCAAAAACATACAGCTTGTTGATTATGAGTGTTTAGTATGGCCAAAAGGGCATAAAAATGCACCAGGCAGGATGATTGGTTTTGGTTTTTGGGCTGGAGTGGTTGGCACGTACAATGCCATGCTCACATGGGGAAGAAAACACAGATCATTTACCTTAAAGCCAGCCTTTCAATGTGCCGATTACGACGAATTAAAGCAAGAAATTAAGAAAGCCAAACTCCCCAATATCAAAATAGCTCTTACGGGCAGTGGGAGGGTAGCACAAGGTGCAAATGATTTGCTGACACATATGGAGTTACACGAGGTATCGGTACAAGAAATTGTTGATGCCAGTTTTGATGAGCCTGTTTTTGCCAACTTCGACAATCATCATCTCTTCGCCCGAAAAGATGGAGCTGATTGGGATCGAATGCACTTTTACAACAATCACGGGGAGTACGATGGCATTTTTGAACCCTACTTACAACACGTTGATTTGTTAATTAATGGCATGTATTGGGAAGGTAGTTTGCCGCCACTTTTTTCAAAAGAAGATACCAAGATAAACAACTTTAAACCTTCCGTAATTGCCGATATAACCTGCGATGTAGAAGGGTCGGTGCCAATAACGATGCGGGCTACCAGCATTCAGAATCCCACCTTGGGTTGGGATCGAATTTCGCAACAAGAAGTGGCGCCCTTTGGTAGAGACACCATTGAGGTAATGGCGGTTACCAACTTACCAACGGAACTTCCTCACGACGCCAGCGTTGATTTTAGTTCGGTTTTGTCGAAAGAGATCATTCCACAATTGTTAAACAACGATGAGCTGGGAGTAATAGATCGCGCTTCAATTACGAAGGCAGGTAAGCTAAACCGGTTTTATGCCTATTTGCAGGATTATTTGGATGGGGAGGAGTAAGGGTTTAAACCCCCTCAAAGAGATGTTTAGTCTTGACGTTTGGCGAAGGGGGTGATTTGGAAGGACGTGCCGCGTTGGCCTTCGAATTAAGTGGCTGTTCAAGCCCAAAACTAAGAAACCAAACTTAGTTACGGTTTCTGTTGCTCGTACTATTTCTTCCCCGTCCAATCGTCGGTAAAGTGCTCATTTTTCTTTTCCGAATCAAACTTCTCTTTGTTGTAGGATGCGGATGCTCCTTTGGCAATCGACAAGCTCTTCCAATCCTCGCCAACAATCATTCTGGATACAAAAACGATTTGACCAATGTGATACGAGTAATGTGCAAGCTGCCTACTAATGGCCTCGTGCACAGGCTGCCCCATGTTTCGGATGTAGACCGTTTTTTCTAGATCACCTTCATTTAAACCCCTTAGGGCATGAAACAAACATGACCAACCTTCATCCCAACGCTTCATCAAATCATTTCGATTGAGGGATGGATCTTCAAATTCCGCATCTCGGTTTCTCCAAGCTTTTTCCCCATCGGTGGTTAAAAAGCCAGTCCAACGCGACAACATATTGCCGGCCAGGTGATTAATCATAATGGCCAATGAATTGCTATTTATTGAAGGCATCCAGGTAAGTTTATCCTCTGGAACTTGAGCTAAAGCCTTTTCCCCCAATGATCTATAGTATTCGAAAAGGGTTACGGTGTTTTGAAGAAATTGAGTGTTCATAGCGTTGGTGTAAATATAAAAGAATCGGAGTAGAACGTTGAAGTTCCAATCCATGAATGAGATTCTTCGGCCATTAGAACTTGTGCAAAACGAAAGGCATTGTACTTCTTGGCCTCTGAATAACGTGTGGGTTGTGTGGGAAGCATGCACTCAGTTAAGGCAACCAGAAACCATAAATCCGAAACTAATCCACCTCCTTCTATCATCCATTAATCATTAACCATCAACAATTAGAAAAAACCCATCACTTTCCAATCCCAATTTGTTTCAATTCATTATTGCCAAATAAGGTTGGAAAATACATCAACTCCACCTTGCTTGGATTTACCGTGTAGCTTCCAGAATACTTGGGCATCACGTCAATTTCGAAGGTATACGTTCCAACAGGCAAGTGATCAATGAAGATTACCGTTTTGTTTTTGAAGTATTCGCGATGGCTTTCTCGATGGTAATCAACCCGGTCGTTTACGTAGGAACATCCAGCGGGAATGGGCACTTCGATTTTAACATAATCGGCTGATTTCAGTACGGTTACCTCTACTTGTAAAACATTGGTCTTTCCTTCCAGCAATGGGCCGTTTTTAAATTGAGTTTGTATTCCAAATACCGAATCACTTCGTTCCGGCTTGGGATCAAAATACGTTTGAAAAATTGTTCCATAACATCGGCCATTGCCCTGTCCAACAATTCGCAAAGGTTGAGATGAATTTGTTACAAAAGCTTTGTTGAAAGCCAAGGGCTTTAATCCGCTTCCGGTATCCACACTGCAACTAAAGACTTGAGTTCCTTCTCGTCGAGCAATTAAATCATCCAAAATGGTTTCAAAAACATCCATGGTTAAGTACGTGTTTAAGCCGTTTCGGTAGTTTTGAAGTTGGTTTTGGAGGAGGAAGGCTTCAATACTTTGCAGTTCAGTTTCATGGCCAATTTCTTTTAAAAGTCGATAAGCCTTGCAAGTCTGTTCGATGTAGAAATGTCCAAAATCGGCTGAATCTTGACCCCAATATCGGTTTCCAAGAATATCCTTTGTGCTCAGCGATAAAATGGTTGAGACAGCATGCTGCTGTCCTTCTAAGACGTTCTGCAGATTGTGTAGCGAAAGCTGCTGTCTCAATAAAGCCCGTTCTGAAGGATGCGCTCGATTAAGAACTTCCAAATGACTGCCAAAAGGGAAATCCGAGTGCAAATCCAATAAGGCTTTAAATATGGTTAATCGATCGTCTACATTGGCGAAGGCAAACTGATTGCTGAGATACAGCGAGGCTCCATCCACCATCGATTTAGTATCCTCCAACTTTGAAGCTTGCAGTGCCTTGGCAATGTAGCCCGTCATCCAAACATTGGTTTGTCCGCGCCCCCACCAAGACCAAGAACCATCCTCCAACTGATTGTCTTTCAGCTTTTTAACATACTTTTTTAGGTCTCGATCAACGTGTTTAATGGTTACATCATCGGGAGCCAAAACTTCCAGTTTTTTAAGCAAAACTAAGGCGCGAACCTTACTGGCCATTTGCTCGTTGCAGTTGTATTCAAATTCGGCTACTTTTTGCAAGTGATCAATGGCAATGTTGAGCGGTTGACTGTACACGACCAAGGTTGAACTTCCTTTTAATTGAGGAGTGTAGCTTAGTTCTTTGTTGGACGTAATGGATCCAAAAACACCGACGTGCTTTTGCAATCCAATGGGATAAATGGGGATTTTTCGAAGCTCACCATCTTTGTAATTTTCGGCATTTCGTAAGCCAAACTCTACTGCCATTTCGGTACTTGAATATTCATCGGCCGTTATGCTGAAACGTTTAAAATAAGAGCGAGAAAGGGTGGTATCCAAAATGAAAAGCGGTTTGTTTTGAGAAACAAAAGAAAGCTGAACCTTCTGGTCCTTCCCACTTAAGTTTACAACTTCTGCAATGAGTTGGGTTTCATCACCTTCCACCAAAAAGCGCGGAGTACTTAACTGAGCCATTAAGGCCTTATAACTTTTAAGACTTGCCGTGGCGCTGCCGGTAAAACAATCGTTGTTCATGGCTAAAATCCTTGATTCCCAGCTGGTTATGTCGGAAGGAAAGGTCACCTTAAACGAAGCGAATCCTTGATCGTTGGTGCGAATTCCTGTGCGGAAATACGCCAAATCAGAGAAATTATCGCGATTACCCGAAGCCAGTGGATTCAATTCCAACGTTGGCAAAACCATGGAATCAAGTTGTACTTTTCGATCTTCGTTTTTATCGGATTTGATGTTCTTGCTCTTTCCAACATAGCCATAACTTATCGATTTGTTACCTAATACATAATTCTCATAAACCCCGTCATCTTCATACGAATCAGCACGCAAAGCATGGAAATCGTTATTATCACTCGCACTCGCACTCGCATAAAGCCTTTTCTCATTCAAATTTTCCAGTTGATGCCCGTTTTTCAAATCACCGTATAGAATTGGGTGCGGGCTGCTCAGAGATGGATTGTAATACTTTCGGTTCAGGCAATGGGCATCTATACTGATTTTGGGTTGGGCATCCGCGCCCGGATTGAAAAAGTAGGATCCCTTTATGGTATCTTGGGTTTGGCAATTTGACGCAACCCACCAACGAACTTCTTGCGCAGTGTTAAGCGGAATAAAGACACAACGATTTTCAATCCGCTTAATCGCAATCACTTCATTGTGTTCAACCGACTCAATACCAAGTTGTACGTAGTATATATTTGGCTCATTATCAATGAAAAGCACAAGGCCCTGTTTTCCAGCAACCTTTTTAAGAAAAATATTTTCTATGCTGATGGATTCAATTTCAGCGCGCAGCTTATTCCATGGTTTTTTGAGGGTATCGTAGGTAACTGGAATGTAGTTTCTGCCTCCGGACTTTATTTCAAAGATGTTGGAACGTAGGTAGCTATCAACATTGCGCTGTACCAAGGAATATTGCCCAGTCGCTGTTTGAAAATTTGAAAGCGACGGCAGATAAGACCACTGCTCGGAGGTATGATTGAAGAGGAAACCTTCGCCGTTCAAAAAGCCAAAGCATTCTGAAGTCAATTGGGGTTCATTTTTCGACGCATACATAAAATTCGAATAGTGAAGCGCCTTTTCTGGTGGTTTAAAGTTAGCAAGAAGCTCTTTTGCGGCCGTTGAATAATGAAGTTCGAGATGATCGTAACTGGTAGTCAAGTCCTTGATTTTTAAACTTTTATACTTCTTTTGATCGAGAATAATCTCAATTTCTAAACCCGTAAAAACATAGGTGTATTGTGCTTGCTTGATGATGGAATAACTGTTTCCCGATTGATCATAAAGGGTTATTTTTTCTCCGGGATAGGCAAGTACAGTTCGATGATTTTCACCATACCAGCTAAATGAATAATAGGTAGGTGCATCAACACCAACCTGTATCATTCGCAGGGTGCCCGATTTATCTTGAATGGTTGTGAGCTGGTTTACGGTTTTTATAACATCTTCTTTTTTCATTTTACAACCTGCTTTTGTTTGCAAAGGGAGAGCGTCAATGTAGGCGCGATCCAATGAAATAATGAGTTTTTGATTGGTCATAATTTCAACCATCCCTATGTAGTAGATTCGGTTGTAACTCCTAAAATGGATGTATTGCTTTCCAGATGTAAGAGGAATGGAATTGGGTAAGTCAGCATTTTGGTCGTAACACAAAACGTCGTTGCAAAAGATCTGCTGCACCTGTTTAGGCTGCCCCTTGTCAAACACAAAGACGGCCAATTGTCCGGTTGCATCTGAATTGTTAACAATGGGTAAATACGTTCTAACCAGCTCTTTTTGAGGATTGTACATCTTGTAGAAGTCGTCATCCGATAAACCGCTGGCATCCAACCAAGCTTGGTTTATTGGGTCACCTTTACTTCTAAGTTTTGGATGGAGCAGCTGTTCTTTACTCCTAGCCATTTGTTGTCGAGTCATTCCCAAATAGGGCATGTGGTAGCTGGGAAGTGCTTCGAAGTTTTTATTGACTCCCGCAGCTGTGATGACTACATTTTTTAAGGGTACTCCCAAATAATCCATCGCTTGAACTCCAATTTCAACTTCCTGGCCTGGGTAAATGGTTTTGGGTTGTTGGATGCTCAAATGGATGTTCTTTTCAGCAACGGTAGAGGTTTCAATTAAATTATTAAATCGACCGTTCCACAAAAAAGAGATTTCAAGGGATATGGATTTGTCGCCATTTGTTGGATAGGCCCAACGCATTTCAGCATTGATTTTACTGCCGGATGCAATGACCTTTTTACCCAGATAGGCTGTGTAGAAAACACCAACATGAATTCGATTATCGAAGGAAAAAAGAACGGAATCTTTGGTACGTTTTTGGATTAGATGGACGTTCGAATAATTATATACATTCGCCGAAAGATCTTTATACCGTGCTTCAAAGTCTGTTTGTCGGGCGTCTATTTTACGAACATAGGGCACCTGAACTGTGTCGTAATCTTGATTTTCATTCACATTCGACCGAACCGCTACCCAGGCGTTATGAATCGTATCCTTATCTTGTAAAAGATTGATAAACAAATGATTATCAATGATATCCATAACTAGACGTTTCTTTCCAGTCCGACTTAACGTATAGTATTGGGTCTCGTAAAACACTTCATTCGTAGGGGTTGTAAGAGTCAAATTCAGAGAAAGTGAACCATCAACCTTTGGTATCATTTTCGAAGGAAGCGCCAAGTGCAACCAACCGTCGTTTTGGAATACAGTATCTAAGTTCCATATGGTATCGGAAGACAAAACCAAGTGCTCAGCAACGTCGCTCACATTATACAGATTGGCCACACATTTAATGGTAGTTCCAATCTTTGTAATTTTATTGGCATCGTGAGCAGTAATATAAATATGCGCAGAATCACTTGCACCTATGGTTGTGCTAAATGTTTGGACAGAGACCGTGGTTTTTTGCAACTCGTAATCTTCCAACTCAAACCATAAGGCCGTCTGGTCATCCAACAAAACTCGGTACCTGGTATTCAGCGGAAGGGAGTCGCCCAGCACAAGTTGCATAAATACCACGCCATTAACTACCTCAATCTTGGTTTGATGAAGTACTTGATCTCGGTAGTTTACTTGTGCAATGAGATGAGCTGTCAAGAAGCCGTTAAAGGCCTTGTTTTTTTCTACCATATAGCCTCCCAGCCGCAAGGTATCCAACGGCCTATATTTAGGCTGACTTAACAAAAAGCTTCCTTGTAGGTTGTTGTACTTATTGTTTTTGTCTTTTTTAAGCCTTTGCTTTCCGCTGCCATATGCCCAGTAATCGGAGGTTAAATCGTATAGGCAAAATGAACCTTCAGATTCTACCATTACATAGTTGTACTTGCCGCTAGGAACAAGGTAGATTTCGTCGGAGCCGATGTATTTTGCTTTCTTTTGATCAAACCAAACCTTTGCTTCTTTATTCCAGGTTTTGCCCGTTGTGCTATTTAAGATCTTGCATCCCGTATGTTCTTCTAAATTAATGGGATAGGGCTTGAAATCTAGGTTGTAAAACACTTCTGAGCTCAAGGTGTGATCAACCATGGTTATTCGTAGAAAAGTTCCTTTAGGCAGGCTGTCTTGCGGTGTAATTCCATCCCGACCATGAAAAATTGAGGTGGCAAGAATCTCCTTTTTCGGTTTCCATTTACCCACACTAAAATCTATGAGTTGTTGCTTGGAAACAGGCACTAAGTAATATTCGGAAGGATGGTTTTTTACGGTTTGAGCATTAACGATTGAACAAAGCGCTGCAAGAAATAAAGCGCTTGTAAACGATGCCCAAAATCCATGTAGAGAAGATTGCATAGAGGTATAACGTTGGAAGTTAACAATGTTACAAAAATGGAAAGGGATATGTGCAATGGTATTGCTAAATCTACTTCGTTGAAGTGATTCATATCAACCTTACATTTCAATTCTCAATTGCTTTATCAGTTACCTCGGTTTTTCCCAATTGTCGTTTAGGGCTAGTGCCGCCCAGACGTGCTGCGCAGTCTGGATCAAGACATTCGACGAAGTCGAATCGTCTTGGCGTTGTGTGAAGGAGGTGATTTGGGAGGGCGTGCCGCGCAGGCATGCAGCAGTCCCAAATGCAGCGCTTCATTATTTTTTAAGCCTTTCTTGTTTCGTTCTGTTGGCTAAAAGAATGAAAACCGGGGTATGGGGCCATAGACGATTCACTAAAAGTGAATGTCTAGATCCCGACCAAAGCGTCTGGGCTGGTAAGCCCTAAGCGACGATACTTAAAATTATATAATGCAAATTAGACACGATGAAAGCCCCTCACTCTGCTGGAACTAGGCGAGTGCTTGCTCAAACCTTGCTCAAAAAAAAATAAACCAACACCTACCCTTCCGGTACCACAACTTCCTCAAACGCCAATAAAAACAAATGAATCGTTTCGAAGTCAAATCGTCCTTTGCATTTGTCAAAAAGTGCCTTCGAACTCATGTAGCCATTGTCTAAGAAATGCTCCGGTTTATTTTTAGCCAACAATGCTTCATAGGCGGTTTTCAGCACATCAACGCTTGCAATGTCTTTTTGAATACGCGTAAAATCCATATTCTTTCCTTCTCGCTTTAACCGAACTAAATGGCTTACAATGGTATTGGTTGTGAGCACCCGTTCTTCGGCAATTTTTTGGATGGAAAGTCCTGTTTCGTACAATTCTTCAGTGAGCTGAAAGGTAGATTTCTTGCTCTTTTTTAGTTTGCGCTTTTCGGCCAGCTTTTTAATTTGTCGTTGGTCAATCAATCCACCACACGCCAATACAAAGGCATTGTGATTTTTCTCTAATACACTTGTTTCCAGCGCTTTGTCAACGGCATCACTCAGTTCTGCGAAGCGTTTGTCTGCTTTTAAAGCAAGCTCATCCACTTCCAAAGCTACTTCGTTATAACCCAAGAGTCGCAGGCCTTCTAAGTCTTTCAATCTTGAAAGAGCCACATAGCCCTGGCCCTTTTCAAAAGTTTTAGTCAAGTCAACTTCGGCCGAATCGAGGGTCATTCCTTGGCTTTTATGCACAGTAATGGCCCAAGCCAATCGGAGGGGAACTTGAGAATACGAAGCCAGTGTTTTGCCGCTTTCATCTTCAATCGACCACACTTCGGGTTCCGCTTCGATCGTCCTTCCAGAGTCGAGTTGAATGAGCGGGTAACTGTTTTCTCCCGAAAATCCAACCACAGTACCCAAGGTTCCGTTCATATACCCTTTTTCAAAGTTGTTTTTCACAAACATTACCCGGGCATTCTCTTTTAAAGCTAGGTTTTCAGGCGCTAGTACTTGTTTGGCCAACATTTCTTTCAATCCATCTCTGCCCTTAATTTCGGCGCTAAACACCTCATTTTCACCGGCAATAGTTTCTAACTCTTCTCCATTTACTCGATCAACATCGTAGTTGTGACTATACAAACGGGTTGGGGTGGTTTTGAATTTGGTGTAAACGGCCTCATCTAAGATCGATTTGCTTTCGGCCGAAACTTCGCCCGTTCTAATCTCGTTAAGCAAGAGGTTGAGTTCGTTATCGGTTTGTCGAAATTGTTGAGTGAGATAGCACACGTGCAGTTTGGCTTCGACCCAAGCCGGGGCCATAAAAGCAAATTTTTGCCGATTGGTTTCTTCGTTTTTGGTTACCGGAGGAAGTTGAAAGAAATCGCCCGAGAAAACCACTTGAATACCCCCAAAGGGCTCTTCATTTTCATTAAAATACTTTAGAATGTCGTTGAGCATGTCTACTTGTTTTCGATGCAACATCGAAATTTCGTCGAGGATTAACACCTTCACCTTCGTGAGGTTTTTAACGAGGTAGGATCGATCTTTCAAGGCAAGAAGATCGTGATACGATAATTCTTCTTTAACCCCCATTCCAGACCAGGAGTGGATGGTTTGACCGTTCATGTGAGTGGCCGCAATGCCGGTTGAAGCCGTGATGGCTGTCGGTACCTTGCGCGCCTGCAAATACGAGATGTACTTGTTGAGAACGTACGTTTTTCCAGTACCGGCCGAGCCGGTGATAAATACGTTACGCCCCGATTTTAGGATGGCTAGTGCTTTTTCTTGGTTCATACTACAAAATTAAACGATACCAAGTGGGATGTCCAAACTTACACCTTAAATCTTTTATTTTGAAAGTTTTTTGGACAGCTTTTTCTGGTACTTCGATTGAACGATGTCGGTAAGAACAAGGATGGTTATTACAAAGTAAAAAGTGGTTTTGTTCATGTGGGTAATCGCATTGTTAAAGATGTGGAGATCAGCGAGTTCGCCTCCTTCAGTAATCAACATTATTCCAACTACAAAGAGCACAAAGAGTCCCAAAACCTCATACATTCTGTTCTTTTGTAAGAAGGCCGAAACCTTATCGGCCAGCCATATCATTAATATTCCACCAATCACGATGGCAATGGCCATAATGGCAAAAACTTTGGACAAGGCCATGGCGCTTAAGATGGAATCGAACGAAAAAACCAAATTTATCAAGACAATCCAAATGATTACACTTGTAGATGACTTGGGCTTGGCATTTTCATCACGATCTTCTGTTTCGTTGCTCATCATATGCCAGATTTCTTTCATGGCCGTGTAGAGGATGAAAATCCCTCCAACCAAAACAATAACACTGTGCAGGTTAAAATGACCTTCAACAACATCCGGAACATTGAACGTAAGCAAATCTATTTTCACATATCCGATGAGGTTCATTAATCCAAACAATAAGGCAATACGCAAAAAGATGGCAACGCCGATGCCTATTTTCCGAACCTTACTTTGTTCATCGAGTGGTGCTTTTTTCGATTCCAGTGAAATATAAAGGAGATTATCAAAACCCAGCACGGCCTGTAAAAGGATGAGCATGATTAAGTCGCCAAGATTTTCGAGTGTAAGTAAATCAGCCATTTGACATAAAATTTATTAGATGCTTTATATAATGAGGCACAAGTATAAATATTATTGTTTTGATGAACTTGAAATTATCATTAATATCGCAAAGCAAAATCGTATTAACGCTTCGGTAAACCCTTAAACTATGATTCGTCGTAAACTAATCTTGTCAATGTTTCTGTTGCTCAGCGGACTTATGTCCATGGGCCAGACTACCAAAATTGAAGTTGCCAAATTTGAAACCTTGGATGGAAAACGTGCTCGCAATAATGCTCGGTACGAAATTTTTAAGAGCAAATCCAATTTGGAAGAATTTTATGTTGTAGAAACCGCACGTGAATCGTACGGAATTTCTACCTACAGCACCAAAACCATGGAGCGCCTTTCTGGGTATAACGTTGAAGAACCCAGTGATGGGAACCGAGAGCCACAATGGATAAAGTACCTTTTTCATGAAGGAAATTTAACCATGGTGTATGCGATATTTAACAAAAAATTAGATACGTATACGGTGTATGGTAAGATAGTTGACGATGCTGGTCAGTCGGTTACCGATGAAACGGTTTTAATGGAAATTGAAGCGCGAAAAAAAAAGGATGTTGGTGGTATAGTGCTTCGGTTAAGTGAAGATGAAACGCAGCTTCTTTTACTCAGAGAGCCACCAGGCGGAAGATTTGAACGAGAGAAGCTGGAATTAGCGCTTTTTGATCGGGATTTAAATAAACAATATGAAGATGCGTTCTCATTTCCCTATAAGTACAAATCCTTATATCTTGAAGACATTAAAATATCCAATTTGGGTGAAATTATTATTGTTTGCAATTGGGAGCAAGACGTTCGCGAAGTTCGAAAGTCAAGATCATCTAAGACCAAAGCGGCTTCTACCAAGGTGACCAAGATTTTTTCGGTAAATGTGGATGAGGAAGATTTACGAGAAATTGAATTGGAGCAAAAGGGCTATTCCTTTACAGATATGAATGGGTATGTGTTGAATGAACCAAACATTATGGTATTTACCGGATTTTATAGAGAAATGACACGAAATGCTTCTCGACGAGATCAGTTTAAGGGGGCCAATGGCATCTATTACATCGTGTTGGATCTCAGCACGATGGAGCTCGTAACACGGAACTACGATACATTCTCGGACGAACAGCTGGCTGAAATATTTGCGGCATCTGTTAAGAAGAAAAAGGCGAATAAAATTGCCGATAAGGGCTTTGGTTTAAGCTCGTACTACATCCGGAATATGTTCTACACCGAGGATGGCAAAGTTGCCATGGTGTTGGAAAAATCGTATGTGGTAGAACATTGCAATACCAATCAAAACGGGCAAACTACCTGCACCTATACGTATTATGATATGGAACTGCTTGAAGTACATGTTGACGAAGATGGTAAAATTTTCCGGACCCGCGTAATTCCTAAAAAACAGATTTCCAGAAGTTCATCGGGCGGGTCGGGCAACTACACGGGCTTAAGCATTGGTTTTGGAAGAGGTGCAAAAGTATATTGGCACGGATCCGTTGTGCTCGAAAATGAAGGTAAGTTGTTTTATGTATTCAATGATGCGGAAAAGAACTTTTCTAACAAACGGGTAAAACCGGGTCAGGTAAAGGGCTTTGGATACCCATATAGCACCAATCGAAATGGTTTTGGACCTGGAAAAAAGCGATTAGCCGTTGCATATTATTCAAATGAGGAAGACGAATTGGCCAAAGATCCGTTAACATCAAGTTTTAAAACCAACATATCCATCCACCCAAAATCAGCGTGTAGAATATCGAATGATGTGGTAATTACTTGGTGCGACCCGGTAAAAGGGAAAGGTCTAAGTTTGGTAAAAATATATCTGGATTAGAACCGAATAATTAATTTAAAGCGCTATTAACGAGCATGTTGCATATAAAATGGCGCCCTTGTTGAACATTTGTGCAAAATATCTCTATCTTCGACCAAGTTCTGGTTTAAAAGGAAGTTGAAAGTGTCTTAATTGTAATTCCAAGAACATTGTAAAATTAGAATTTGTTTCTTTCCATTTTGAATGCATAGAACCGCGAGATTTGTGAAAATTTTCGTTCCGTGAAATGGGGATAGGGAAGTTGAATTCTAATTAGTCAAAAACTAAAAGAAGAGTAGAATGAAGCCAGTTATCACAAGTTTAAGTTTATCGCCATGGGGGAATTAGGCACCAGAATAAAAAAGCTGTTGGACGCCCTCGAAATCAATCAAACTAAATTTTCCGAAGTTGTTGGAATTAGCAAAAACGCTACAACAAGTATTATAAAAAACAGAGCCGTTCCTCGATCCGATATTATTGGCCGATTTTTATCTAGTTATCCGAAGGTGAACGCTAATTGGATGATGACAGGTAATGGCGCGATGTTTAATCAAAAAGGGGACTTTGAGTCTCTTAAGGAGCTCATGACTGATTCTGATCTTCGCGAGGTACGTATTGTTCCATCGAGCGAACGCAGTGCCTACACTAAACTTTTTTGGGAACCTGAATATTTACATAAACTCTCTGTTGAATACCGACACATAAGTAAACTTGGTGACTATCGACGATTTGAGATGTATGACGATAGCATGGACGATCACGATTCGATTTTTCCGGAAGGCTGTACCGTATTGTGCAGAAGGTTGGAAAAGCACATGTGGTCGAAATTGCAAAGAGGAGATGTTTTTGTTTTTGTTGGCAATGAGTTCAATTACAAGATTCGGCAGTTAAAAGAACAAAGCGACGAAGCAATCATCTTGTCAAGTTTCAATTCGTATTTCGACGATACGGTGATTCAACCCCAAAACATAGCTGAAATTTGGGTGTACATGGATCGTTGCCTGCCCAAAGGGAGGTTTGGGCATAAACTAAAACTCTAGCTGATATGATTGCCTTGATTCTCGTAGTTTGCCTTCGTAAGTATAAAGGTTACCGGGCTTCTTAACCCTTCCACAGGTAGTTCATTTGCAAAGGTGAATCCCAATTTTTTGAGCACTCGAATGGAGGCGGTATTTTCTTTTTCAGCACGGCCAATAATTTCTGTAAGTTTCAAGCTGTCAAACCCATAGGCAATGCAAAGTTTAGAAGCTTCGGTTGCATACCCTTTGTTCCATTCGTTTTCAAAAAACCGAAAACCAAGATCAACCGAACCATCTGAGTGCCGTTTTAATCCGCACCAGCCCAGAAATTTGGAGCTCAGTTTATTTACAACCACCCATCTTCCCATACCGTACGCTTGGTAGTCCGAATAATACTTAATGAAATGAACGGCGGCTGCTTCATTAGTAAAGGGTGGATCGCCCGTATATTGAAGAATGTTTGGATTGGCATTGAGCATGAAAAGATCTTTCCCATCCGCCAAAGCTAAGGGTCGAAGAAAAATACGGTCGGATTCAGAAATGATGACTTCATGGTGCATGCAACTGTTATCAGGTTCAAAACTAGGGAGTTAGGTTTAATTTTAAAAGAATAATTTCAAGTTATTCAGCAGCTTAAGTGCTTATAAGCGCTTAAAATCAGCTGAGTCTTTTGAATATTATGCCGCATATTTCATCTTTGTAACCGAATGCACTTGAAGAATCTTGTGCGAATAAACTTAAACAAATAATATCATGAATTCATTACGAAACAATGTCCGATTGATTGGCAACCTAGGTGCCGATCCGGAAATGAAGGAGATCCAAAGTGGAAAGCAAATGGCTAAATTAAGCCTAGCCACAAACGAGTCGTACAAAAAAAGCGACGGAGAACAAGTTGAAGAAACCCAGTGGCACAATTTGGTGCTTTGGGGCAAGACGGCAGAGATTGCCGGCAAGTACTTAACAAAGGGTCAGGAAATTTGCGTAGATGGCAAATTAACCACGCGATCGTGGGAAGATGCCGAGGGAAAAAAGCGGTATATGACTGAAGTAATTGTTAATGATTTTTTAATGCTTGGCAAAAAGAATTAGATCTAATTACGTCATCGCTTTCTCATTAAATCATGTAAACTCTTTGATGTTAAGCTGTTAATGTAAAATAAAATCAGTTTATTTGTGTAGGTGGTTTTTATTTTTGTCGTTCTTTTGCCAAGAATTAAGACATAAATAAAGAGCCACCTTTTTTGTGGACAGGTATTGGGTGCACATTTCGTTCAGCTACTTTACCCTTAAACGAACAATAAATTAGTTCTTAATGGATTGAGTAAATCTTCCGAAGTCTTGGGTTATTTTCGTTGCGTGTTATCAATCAAAAGGCATATTTCCGTTGCACTCGTCTTATTCATAAACCTCATTTTTGCCCTAAAATACCTGCCTAGGTACAGCAAGCACGGTCAAGTATTTGCGTTTATGTTGGTTGGGGTTCTTGCCCTCATCTACGTTTTGAATGAAAAGGAACGATTTAATGATGTGCTTATTCGATTGAAAAAATGGATGGCAGTGTTGGGTGCTTTTACCATTGTGCTTCCAGTTGGATTGGCCATACTAGCTCAACTTTCCATTCCAGTTGAAGCGTTAAATGTTGATCGTTGGAGCGTTGTTGATGCTTTTTGGAGCGCATTACGTGCTGGCGATTATCCCTATTTGGCTCAATCTCACATGGGTAATTATCCCGGGCCCATGCCTTTTTACTTTGTTCTTTGTTTGCCGTTTTATCTATTCGGAGAGTTATCATACTTTTCGGCGTTTGGTTACGTCTTGATTGGATACTTTTTATGTAAAAGAATGCGAGCAGGCCGATTCAACTTGTCGATTGTTTTGATTTCATTATCAGCGGTTTACATGCTTTGGGAGATTACAACCCGGAGCAATATAGTTAGTAACTCGGTCCTAATTTTGGGTTCATTCATTTATTTAGAAAGCTATGATTTTAAAGGATTTAGCACCAATAAGTTAATAATTTGCTCAGCAATGTTGGGTTTAATGCTGTCTACTCGAAGCGTTTTTGCCTTGGTTTATGTAATCTATTTCATTCAACAGTTTCGATTGGTTGAGAATAAAAAAAGGGTCTTCATACTTGGGTTCTTATCCGCCCTGTGTTTTGTTATTACATTTTTGCCATTCATTGCTGCATACGGAGAACAATTCTTTGAAATAAATCCCTTTGTGATTCAATCGTCTTTTCTTATTCCCGCTGGATATACGCTTGGATTTTTTGTTGTTGCAGTCCAGTTTGGATTCCAGTCAAAAGGAGGTACTGATTTTTACTTTTGGAGCGGGTTATCACTCTTTGTTGCAATTCTAATTTACCTTGTTTATCACTGGGTTATGGTGGGTTGGAACGATGCCTTTTATGGTAGTGTAGTTGATATTTCCTACTTTTTACTCAGCCTGCCGTTCTTGATATACTTTGTTTTGCATCAACCTGAATCGGTAAAATACAATCGAAGTATTGACAAGTGATTGGTTTAAACAGCGCAACAAAATCGAGCTTATTTTCAAAAGGCCCATTCATCACGGCGTAATTCAGAAGAATCGCTCCAAAGAAGAAATGCTATGGTGATTATAAAACTTTGAAGGAGCGTTCTGAAGAATATCAGCCTTTTTTTTAACGCAAGGAACGCTAAGAATTCGCTAAGAACGCAAAGAAGACTGAGAGGTAATATCCAGTGTGGTTGATGATACCACCATCCTTGGCAGAACCTTTTTCTTACCACAGATTACAACAGGCCCTTTATGCATGTTATGAAAATCTGTGGTTATGAATTGGACGTTGATAAGATGGTTTGGTTCGTGATAATACCAACGGCAATGACCTCGCACCCTTTGCGTCGTTTGTGGTTCACATTTGCAAATAGGGCAACTATCTTAAACCCAAAGGTTGCCGTAATCACTACGTCAACCTGGTCATTGCGTAGAGCATCTGGGCAAATCTCCCCATAAAAAAAAGGCTGCTCTGTAAAAGCAACCTTTCCACCTCGTAATGAGGTACCTTATATGATGTAGTTTTTACACTAGTTCTTTACAGCAACTAGATTTACAGTAAAATCAATGTTGTCGTTTACAAAGTTGTCTTTCAAAAAGTCAACTGGGTGTGAAGAAGCGCCCCAAGTAATACCCCAATCTTTACGATTGATTGAAAAAGAGCTGGTTGCAGTCATACCCGTTTCTGAAAGGGTTAGAGTAGCTGGAGCTGTAATTTCTTTGGTAATACCTTTGATCGTTAAGTTTCCTTTCATGCTTCCATTTTCAGCACCTGTGATAACGAAGGTAGCAGTTGGAAAAGTGTCGATTGCAAAGAAATCTGCACTTGAAAGATGACCCATAAGTTTTGTTGTCATTTCAGCAGAAGCAGGATCGGTTTCCTTCATCGACTTCATGTCAATTTCAAATTCCCCGGCGGTAAGAGTAGTGCTATCGGCAGATAAGCTTCCGCTGTTGATGGCTATAGTACCTACATGATTTTCGCCCATTTTCTTGCTTCCTTTCCAAGTTACGGTGGAAGACATTACGTCAACGGTGTACGATGCGCTGGTTGAGGTTGCATTGGATGCGTCTCCTGCATCACCTGCCTCGGTTGTTTTTGGTGAAGAACAAGAAGTTAAGATTGCGGTGGCGAATACGCCAAGAATTAAAGCTGTTTTTTTCATTTTATAATGTATAAATAGGAGGCAAAGATAACATAAATGCATGTACATACATCTATTTGTCAATGCTGACCCAAATGTGACAAATCATGCCGTGCGATGTACGTGCAACCCACCAACAAATGAATGGTTTCTGAGCGATGAAAAGGCCCAATCATACTCTATTTTCGCAAGAGTTTTATTAAGTGCGGTTTTTTCAATAACTTGATCAATCGTTGATGGCCAACAAAAATGCATATCACCTTTCTTTACGCCGATGGCTGACCTTCGTTGTTGCGTCACTTCTTCTTTCATTGTCTGGACAAGCACAGTCTCATGCAACTGCTCGTGCAGAAGTGCTACTAACTAAAAATCAGCGGGTTACGAACTTTGTTTCAAATAAGCACGGGGCTTTGGTTTTGCGCACCGACAATTATAAACGAGAACATCGCGATCCAAAGCGCACCTTAATAACCTTTGATACCGCCTTATATCAAACGGGTTCAACTAATTTTAACCTACCGTTCCGACAAAAACTTTGGGATGCATTTGGCTCAGAAGAACGACTTCACGTTTTATATTTCGACCAGCGCTTTGGTGCATATACTCTGGTTCATGTTGACCCCATTCAGCACTCGCTCGACACTTTTACGGCTCAATTGCCTAAAAACTATGAACCGGTTCAGTATCTTATTTTCAGTCATTTTGGGGCCTTCATTCTACGAAACAAGAAGGAGCTGGCTCTGCACATTGTAGATCTAGAATCAAAACAGAGCTATACAGCCCCAATAGTTGGAAAAGAGGGAGAAAATAACGTTGAAATTAAACAGTTTCAATCGATGTATAACGGACAGGAGATGTGTTTGATTTATAGTCAACATTGGGGGGCTCAGCAAAACCTTTTTATAAGAACCTTTAACAGCGATGGTCTTATAGAAGAAGAATACAATATGCTCAACCAACAGCCCAAAGTGATCAGTATTCAAGCCGTTCGAGTTGAAGCAGATTTGCGCTTTTTTGGAACGTGTTCGGCTTATGAAACCGGAGCTTATTCAACGGGCATTTATACATCCACCAACAACTGGCAAGAAAATGCCAGCTTTAATCCACGTTCCTTTATTGATTTCAAAAACTACCTCAACTACCTCCCCGAAAACCAGCAATATTTGATTAAAAGTAGACAAGATAAACGTGCGGTTAAAGGAAAAGAAACCGAATGGAGTGCCCTCATTTTACCTGGAACACTTATGTTTTCGTCGGATCGCATTTGGCTTTATGGACTTGCCTTTGAACCTACTCAGCGGAGTATGGTAACCACCACCACCATTAATGGCCGTTCGGTGGTTGGCTCGAAAGACGTTTTCGATGGATATTTATTTACACACCTCTTTGTGCAAGAGTTTGATCAAAATGGATTTTATCTCAATGATTATTCCATGCCCGTACGCATCTATCCAAAGCCAATGGACCTAACCTTGCCGGTTCATGCACTCGTGTTGGACACCAGTTTGGCCTTGTTGTATCACAATGAGAATGAACTCCTCTCTGCAGAAATATATTCGGATTCTCTGTACAAGTTTCAACCTTCGTATGTGCAGCAGATGCACGACGGAGATCAATTACAATTGATGAATTCCAACTTGAATACGTGGGGTGAAAAAGCATATCTCATGCACGGCTTCCAACGCATTAAAAACAAAGAAGATGAAGATATTCAGCGCATGCGCGATGTTTATTTCATTCAAAAAATAGAACGAGAGTAATTTAATTACCCACTTTTTTAAGGCTTTGGTTGAACATATCTTTGCCAAATGAATCCTCCAGAAAGACACTTGGTTACCTGCGCACTTCCTTACGCAAATGGTCCGTTACACATCGGTCATTTAGCAGGGTGTTTTTTGCCAAGTGATATTTACGTGCGACATCTAAAGCAATTGGGTAGAAAAGTGCTTTTTGTGTGTGGAACCGACGAGCACGGCGTACCCATTACCTTAAAAGCAAAAAAGAGGGGTGTTTCACCACAACAAGTTGTGGATGAAAACTACACGATCATTAAATCAAGTTTAGAAAGCTGGGGAATTGACTTTGATAACTTCTCGCGAACATCCAATAAAACACATCACGAAACCGCAACTGAATTCTTTAAAACGCTGTTGGAAAATAACAGCTTTATTGAAGAAACCACAGAGCAGTTTTATGATGAAGAAGCCAACCAGTTCTTGGCGGATCGCTACATCTCAGGTACTTGTCCAAACTGCAGCAATCCAGGTGCTTATGGAGATCAATGCGAAAAATGCGGAAGAACGTTAAGTCCAAATGAACTCATAAATCCAGCCTCAACACTCACCGGGAATGCCCCAGTATTACGCAAAACAAAGAACTGGTATCTTCCATTGGATAAAATTCAAGCGGAGTTTCTGGATGAATGGGTTGCCACCAAAAAAGAGGTTTGGAAAAGTCATGTGTTTGGCCAATGTAAGAGTTGGTTAACAGACGGTTTAAAACCACGAGCAATGACCCGAGATTTAGATTGGGGCGTGCCGGTTCCAGCACCAGGAGCCGAAGGAAAAGTGATGTATGTTTGGTTTGATGCACCCATCGGGTACATCTCCGCAACCAAAGAATTAACCGATGATTGGAAAACGTGGTGGATGGATGAAACCACCGAACTCACCCATTTCTTGGGCAAAGACAACATTGTATTTCATACCCTAATCTTCCCTGCAATGCTGCATCAGCATGGAGACTATATTTTACCCACCAACGTACCGGCCAATGAGTTTTTAAATCTGGAAGGAGAAAAGCTTTCAACGTCTAGAAATCACGCCGTTTGGTTGCACGAATATTTAGAAGATTTTCCGGGCAAAGAAGATGAGTTGCGCTACGTTCTTACTTCCATTATGCCCGAAACCAAGGATTCGGATTTTAGTTGGAAAGATTTCCAAGCCCGGGTTAATAACGAATTAGCCGCCATTGTTGGCAATTGGGTAAACCGGGTAATGGTATTAACTCAAAAGTATTGTGATAATAGCATACCATCCAACTCCGATCAAAAGGATCAGAACATTTATGAAGAAGCAAAAAGCATTCAAAGCTTGGTGAGCAATCGAATTCAATCGTTTAACTTCCGGGACGGTCAAGTTGAACTGATAAACATTGCTCGTTTGGGCAATAAATACTTGCAAGATGAGGCTCCATGGCATGCCATTAAAGAGGAAGGAGGCCAACAACGTGTTTCCGAAATATTAAACGTTTCGTTGCGGTTGGTAGCCCTTTTTGCCGAAACAGCCCACCCATTCCTACCCAAAACGTCCATCAAACTTGAGCAAATGTTGGGTGGAAGCTTGGAGCTTATGTCGGGGAATAAATTGGGCAAATCGCCTTTGCTCTTCGCGAAAATCGAGGATGAAGAAATTGAAAATCAATTGAATACATTAAAAATTCAAGCCGAATCAAATGTTGAAAAAACTCCGGAACTTCCAAGTTTTGAACCGTTTAAGGAGGAAATAACCTTCGATGATTTTTCTAAACTCGATCTACGCGTTGGTACTATAATAGAAGCTGGCAAAGTTCCTAAGGCCGACAAACTCTTGCAACTCTTGGTGGATGTTGGAAGCGAAAAGCGAATCATACTTTCGGGTATAGCAGAGCATTTTAATCCCGAAGATTTGGTTGGTAGACAAGCAGTAGTGGTTTGCAATTTGGCACCTCGGAAAATGCGCGGCATTGAATCGAACGGTATGTTGCTTATGGCTGAAAATGCTGCGGGTAAGCTGGTCTTTACTTCACCAGCATCTTTAATTGAACCTGGGTCGGTTGTTCGATAAAGTCTTGGTAGGCACTTATTTTTCCGCGTACGCGTATTGACCGTCGTTAATTTCCATACTTTATTTTATGATCATCTTTCGTAAACCCATTTATTAAAAAGCGGATCAATTCAACTTCTGCTTAAACTTAAAATGGGCTGCACAAGCTCTTAAAAACCTGAGTTCGATTAATCTTTTAAAATTCAGATTTGTATAGAACCCAAGTAGTAAGGCGAAAACAGGAAGGTTTATGTTTATAAACCGACTGATTTCA
>JBLHHI010000041.1:0-26043 GCA_047614125.1 Bacteroidia bacterium
TGTAGGAGAAGATGTGGAAAGCATCATCACACGTTTGTTACAATCTGCCGATTATGATGTTGATTCTGCCGAACGCGGCATTGTATACATCGACGAAATGGATAAAATTTCTCGAAAAAGCGATAATCCAAGCATTACCCGCGATGTAAGTGGCGAAGGTGTTCAGCAAGGCTTATTAAAGCTCCTGGAGGGAACCGTAACCAACGTTCCACCCCAAGGTGGTAGAAAGCATCCAGATCAAAAATACATTCAAGTTAACACAGCAAACATTCTGTTCATTTGTGGAGGTGCCTTCGAAGGCATCGATCGAATAATAGAGCGTCGAATTACCAAGTCCTCCATTGGGTTTAAAAATGAAACCGAGCAAAGGATCTTGTCCAAAAAAGATCAAATGCTTCAACATATTTCACCGTTTGATCTTCGTTCGTATGGATTGATTCCCGAGATCATTGGACGGCTCCCGGTGCTTACCTACCTAAACTCTCTTGATGTTGAAACATTGAAACTTATTTTAACACAGCCAAAAAATGCCTTGGTAAAACAATACGCACGATTGTTTGAGTTGGAAGACAAAAAACTGGTCATTACAGAGGATGTGCTTGACTATATTGTAGACAAGGCTATGGAGTTTAAACTTGGTGCCCGTGGACTGCGCACGATGTGTGAAGCCATCTTACTTGACCACATGTATAAGGCTCCCTCTTCTGATGAAAAGGAAGTCTATGTAGACCTGGAAACAGCCAAACAAGTTCTGGATAAATTTCAGCTTAAAGCAGCCTAGCTTAGCAATTAATCAACTTATTTTTATTCATTTGCGGTGATGCTGCAAAAAAACAATCCAAAATTGCTCAATGGTTGGGCGTTTTACGACTGGGCAAATTCTGTTTACAACCTCGTTATTACAACAGCCATCTTTCCCATCTATTTTGAGTTAAAAGCGTTACACCGATCGGAAGTAGTTGATGGAAAAGAAATCAAATATTTAACAGCCTTTGGTCGCGAATATGTGAACATGGAATTGTACTCATACGTCTTCTCCGTTTCCTTTATTGTAGTTGCGTTATTGGTACCCTTGCTCAGCGGTATTGCAGATTATTCGGGAAACAAAAAACGGTTTATGCAGTTTTTCTGCTACCTGGGTGCGGCCTCCTGCATTTCATTGTATTGGTTTGATCCTGAATACATTGAGTTGTGTTTACTCTCTCCTTTCTTTGCCAGCATTGGCTTTTGGGGCAGCTTAGTCTTTTACAATTCCTACCTTCCAGAAATAGCAACTACCGATAAACAAGACGCCGTAAGTGCAAAAGGTTTTGCCTTTGGCTATGTTGGAAGCATTATTCTTTTAGTTGGGATAATTGTGGCAAACAAGGTATTTTACGTACCCATAAAATACGGGTTTGTAGCGGTTGGATTGTGGTGGGCGGGGTTTGCACAATTTACCTACGCTCGTTTGCCAAATAACGTACATGACAAAAAACCCGATCGAAGAAAAGGATATATATTTAAAGGTTTCCAAGAGCTAAGAAGTGTTTTTCGATCCATTAAGAAACAGCCCAAGATTTACAAATTTCTCACCGCCTTTTTTGTGTACAACATGGGTGTTCAAACCATTATGCTTTTGGCAGGCGTTTTTGCCGTAGAAGAAATAGACTGGCCTGTGGTGGATGGTGTGAAGGATACCAGTGGATTGATTATCAGCATTATAGTAATTCAATTGGTTGCTATTGTTGGCGCGCTCTCTTTGTCGAGATTATCTAGAAAGATCGGAAATATGGCCGTTATTCAAATAACCATTGCATTTTGGATGGTGGTTTGTGCGATGGCGTATTTCATTCACAGTCCAACCGAGTTTTATGTTTTAGCGGCAATGGTAGGCTTTGTTATGGGTGGAATTCAATCGATGAGCCGATCTACGTATTCGAAAATGATACCAGAAACAACAGACAATGCCTCCTATTTTAGCTTCTTTGATGTTTTGGAAAAAATTGGTTTAATCATTGGCCCATTTTTGTATGGATATGTTACCGGCAACTTGGGAGGCATGCGAAATGCGGTACTCATTCTAGGGGGAATTTTCATCGTTGGTTTCATACTAATAATCCCGGTTCAACGTGCTGCAAAAGCAGAAATTTTAAACAAAAATTAAACGAAATGCACACCTTTTACATTCCAGATCTTGATAACGAGATGGTCTTCTTGTCGGAAGAAGAATCGAAGCACGCCGTTAAAGTGCTTCGTTTAAAGTTGGATGATGCGTGTTTGGCCATAAATGGAAAAGGGAAGTCGGCAAAAGTCTCAATATCCGAAATTCATAAAAAAACTGTTCAACTAAAGGTTGTTGAGGTTTTAACCAATCAAGATAAACCTCCATTTGAACTCACCCTTTGCCTCGCTCCCACTAAACGCTCGGAACGAATGGAATGGATGATCGAGAAATTGGTGGAAGTTGGTATATTTAAGTTGGTATTAATGCAAACCGATAATTCTGAGCGAAGCAGAATAAGCATCACCCGTTTGCATAAAAAAGCGATGTCTGCTCTAAAACAGAGTGGGCAGCTTTGGCTTCCAGAAATTGTGGAAGCTAAAAATTTTGAAGCCGTTGTAAAATCCTTTAAAAGTGAGCTTAACTTTCTTGCACATTGTCGCGAAACTGAAAAAGTAACGTTGAAAGCAATTCCAACAAAGGTAAAGTCGGTGACCATTTGCATTGGACCAGAAGGAGACTTTACTCCGAGCGAAATTGAACATAGCATTAAGCACGGATTCCAATCGCTTAGTTTGGGGTCTTCAAGGCTCAGAACCGAAACCGCAGGCCTTGTTGCATGTACGCTAATCAACCATTTTTACGTTACCTTAGCAGAATGATGAAACGCCTAACATCGGTTTTTATTTGCAGCCTGGTTCTGTTGTTAAACACCTCATTTACAACTGATTACTCTTTCCAAATAGCAAAACTCAAATACAGCGGTGGTGGAGATTGGTACGCCAACCGAACCGCCTTACCCAACTTAATAAACTTTTGTAATCGAAACCTTTCAACCAATATTGATCCGCAAGACCAGGTGGTTGAAGTTGGAAGTTCCGACATATACAACTACCCTTACGTTTACATGACGGGACACGGAAATGTTGTTTTCACAGATAAAGATGTTGACAATTTGAGAAAGTATCTAGAAGCCGGAGGTTTCTTGCACATTGATGATAATTATGGATTCGAAAAGTTTGTACGGCCACAAATGAAGCGGGTTTTTCCTGAATTGGATTTTGTTGAACTTCCCTTTACTCATGGCGTTTATAATCAGAAGTTTGCCTTCACCAATGGGTTGCCCAAGATTCACGAACACGATGGACTTCCACCTAAAGGATACGGATTATTATTAAAGGGCCGGTTAATTTGTTTTATGGATGTTGAATGCGATTTAGGAAACGGATGGGAAGATGCTGGAATTTACAGTGATACTGAAGAAACTCGCCAAAAAGCACTCAAGATGGGTGCCAACATCTTGCAATACATACTCACAAACTAAATGCACTTGATTTTCGCTCTATGAAGCGCATCTTATTCATAATCAACCCGATAAGCGGTGGTAAAAAGAAAGATCACCTTCCCCACCTCATAGAAAAGCACTTGGATCATTCCCGATTCCATTCAGAAATATTTCATTGGACATCCTACCCAAAACTGCGCACAAGATTGGGCCAATTTGTGGAAGATTCCGGAAATATAGTGGTGGCAGTTGGAGGAGACGGCACCATTAATATCATTGCGAGCTTGATGTATGGCACCCAAACGACTTTGGGTGTTGTACCCATGGGCAGTGGAAATGGTTTTGCACGCGCGCTCAAAATACCTCTTAACCCGGCGGACGCCATCCTTGCCTTGAATGATGCCGAAGAACGAATGCTGGATGTTTGGATCTGCAATACTTCTTCATTTGTAAATGTTGCTGGAATTGGCTTTGATGCAACCGTTAGCCAGCGATATAAATCTTTCAAAAAACGGGGCCTGCTCTCTTACGCCAAATCAGTCTTGCTCATATACCCAAGTGCAAAAGAATATACTTTTAACATTACGCTAGATGGACAAAAGTACTGTTACAAAGGTTTTATGTTGAGTGTGGCCAATGGTCCGCAATGGGGCAATAATTTCACCATTGCACCATGTGCTCGTTTTGATGATGGCTTGCTAGACCTCATTATTGTACGCAAACCAAAACTTTGGCAAATTATTTCACTTTTAAGAGCTTTTCGAAATGGCAACAAGTCACAAAATGGCATCTCCTTACGAGGGAAATCGATTCAAATTCATAGTGAATCAAACATCCATTTACATTTGGATGGTGAGGCCAGCGGAACGAATACGGATTTTAGGTTTGAACTTGAAGATAAAAAGCTGCGCGTACTCCAACCCAGTGCGCTCCAATAGCTAATTTGCTCATTTTAAAACTATTAATCAAGAACTCTTAGACAAGGTTCTGTCATTCATTTGCTAGAAACCGTTACATATTCCTTCTGTACTGCCCTCCCACTTCAAATAAGGCGTCGGTAATTTGTCCCAACGAACAATACTTGGCAGTATCCATCAATGCGTCAAAAATGTTTTCATTGGCCAAGGCCACTTTTTGAAGATTTTTCAGGTGTACGTTGGATTGATTTGGGTACCGAGCATGCAAGTTTTTAAGTGTGGTTATTTGCGACTCCTTTTCCTCTTCGGTTGCCCGTATTACCTCTTTGGGGATAATGGTTGGAGAACCCTTGCTGTTTAAGAATGTATTCACACCAATTATTGGAAATTCGCCGTTGTGTTTTAAGGTTTCGTAATACAGGCTTTCTTCTTGGATTTTAGATCGTTGGTACATGGTTTCCATAGCACCTAAAACTCCACCTCTCTCAGTAATGCGGTCAAATTCGTCGAGAACCGCTTCTTCCACAAGTTCTGTGAGTTCTTCAATAATGAATGAACCCTGAAGCGGGTTTTCATTCTTAGCCAATCCAAGCTCTTTGTTTATAATGAGCTGGATGGCAACAGCTCTACGTACACTCTCTTCAGTTGGGGTTGTAATTGCCTCATCGTACGCATTGGTGTGTAAGCTGTTGCAATTGTCATAGATGGCATAAAGTGCTTGTAAGGTGGTGCGTATATCATTAAAGTCTATTTCTTGAGCATGCAAGCTTCTACCACTGGTTTGAATGTGGTACTTGAGCATTTGTGAACGTTCGTCGGCGTCATATTTGAGCTTCATCGCCTTTGCCCAAATCTTTCGAGCAACTCTGCCAATAACCGCATATTCCGGATCGATGCCGTTGCTAAAGAAGAAGCTTAAGTTCGGACCAAACTGATTGATGTCCATTCCTCTACTTAGGTAATATTCAACGTAGGTAAAGCCGTTTGCCAAGGTAAAGGCAAGTTGAGTAATTGGGTTGGCACCTGCTTCGGCTATGTGATATCCAGAAATAGATACCGAATAAAAATTTCGAACGTTTTGATCAATGAAATAGGATTGAACGTCTCCCATCATACGCAGCGCAAACTCGGTTGAGAAAATACATGTATTCTGAGCTTGGTCTTCTTTTAATATATCGGCCTGAACGGTGCCACGAACTTGATTTAGCGTACGAACTTTTATTTCATTGTAAATATTATCTGGCAATACATCGCTGCCATTTAAGCCCAAAAGCATAAGTCCCAGCCCGTTATTCCCAGCTGGCAAGTTGCCTAAATAAGCGGGCTGTGAGCTTCCTTTGGCCTTAAAAAACGATGCGATCTTTTTGGAAACTTCAGATTCAAGGCCGTGTTCATTAATGTAAATTTCGCATTGTTGATCAATGGCTGCGTTCATAAAAAAGGCCAAGAGCATCGGTGCTGGACCATTAATCGTCATAGAAACCGAAGTCATCGGGTTGGCTAAATCAAAGCCAGAATAGAGTTTTTTGGCATCATCCAGGCAGCATATACTCACACCGGCATTTCCTATTTTACCATAAATGTCGGGTCTATAATCTGGATCATTTCCGTATAAGGTTACCGAATCAAAGGCCGTGCTCAATCTCTTGGCGGGCATGCTGCTGCTCAAATAATGAAAGCGTTTGTTCGTACGTTCTGGACCGCCTTCACCAGCAAACATTCTGGTGGGATCTTCTCCTTGTCTTTTAAATGGGTAGATCCCAGAGGTAAATGGAAATTTTCCAGGCACGTTTTCCTGCATGATCCACGATAAAACATCACCCCAAGCCTCATACTTCGGAAGTGAAATCTTACTGATTTTTTGTTGAGAGAGGGAAATTGACTTGGTATCAACGTGAATGTCCTTTCCTCTTACTTGGTAGGTATAAACATCGCTCGCATAACGTTTTTTGGTCTCGGGCCATTCTTCCAGTTCTTTTTTAAGCTTCGGATCAAAATTCAAGGACAGCATCGCCTTGGTTTCGGAAAGTGACTTTCCAAGATTCTTTGAATCGGCTGGGGCCAAGGCCTCTACAGCTTTTTCTGCTTGATCTAAACCAAATAATTGTTGTGCTATGCGGGCTTGTTCCTTTCCCCATTCGTTGTACTGCCGATTACTTTCTGAGATTTCAGATAGATATCGAACTCGATTGGGTGGAATTATGTAAATTTTTTCCGATAAATCTTGACTTGCCGTAGCGGTTGAATCGAAGCTGGCTTTGGTTTCGGAGTTCAACAACTCCATTATTCGTACATACAAGGCATTTACCCCTGGATCATTAAATTGGCTGGCAATGGTGCCATATACGGGCATGGTATCAACGGGCTTGTCGAAGAACTTATGATTTCTTTGAAATTGTTTTTTCACATCTCTCAACGCATCAAGAGCTCCCCGTTTATCAAATTTGTTGAGGGCAATGATGTCGGCAAAATCAAGCATATCAATTTTCTCCAGCTGGGTTGCTGCCCCGTATTCAGGGGTCATTACGTAAAGGCTAACATCGCTGTGATCCGTAATCTCTGTATCACTCTGCCCAATTCCCGATGTTTCTAGAATAATGAGATCGAAGTCACTTACTTTCAAAATGTCTTTTGCAACGTCAATGTGTTTCGACAAGGCAAGGTTTGCCTGCCGAGTGGCCAATGATCGCATATAAACCCGCTCACTTTTAATGCTATTCATCCGAATGCGATCTCCTAATAAGGCGCCTCCAGTTTTTCGCTTGCTCGGATCCACAGAAATGATAGCAATCGTTTTCTCTTTAAAATCATGCAAAAATCTGCGAACGAGTTCATCCACCAAGCTGCTTTTGCCCGCTCCGCCAGTACCGGTAATGCCCAGTACAGGGATGTTATAGTTAGCCGCTTTTTCACGAATTATTCGCAACGTATCCTTATGATTCTCTGGGTAATTTTCTGCCGCGGATATCATGCGAGCAATCGACATTTTGTCTTTGCTGGCAAGTTGATCCATCTCTCCATTTAAATCCCGACCCGTCGGAAAGTCAGAGCGTTCGATTAAGTCATTAATCATGCCCTGCAAGCCCATTGACCTGCCGTCGTCGGGATGATAAATTCGAGTTATTCCATAGTTCTGAAGATCCTCAATCTCGGAAGGAAGAATGGTTCCTCCACCGCCTCCAAATAGTTTAATGTGTCCAGCGCCTTTTTGCTTGAGCAAATCGAACATATACTTAAAATACTCATTATGTCCACCTTGGTAAGAGGTAAGTGCGATGGCATTAGCGTCTTCTTCAATGGCTGTGTCCACTACTTCTTCAGCAGATCGATCGTGTCCGAGATGAATTACTTCACATCCAGAAGCTTGAATGATTCGTCGCATTACGTTAATGGCTGCATCATGCCCATCAAAGAGCGAAGCGGCGGTAATAATTCTGACTTTATTTTTAGGCGAATATGATGGGGTTTCCTGCATATAATATCGAGTGGATGCACAAAGATATTATTTTAAAAGAATGGCTAAAAAGAATAAGGGGCCAAGGCCCCTTATTCAACACTTTAAAAGAAAAGACATGATTTAATAATAGTAGTTTTTCCGTCTCCGGAATAATAGTAGTAGTAGTAAATGTAATTTTAGTATGTTATCAAATTCTTGTTGTTATCGTTGTTGTTGTGCCAGATATATTTCAATTCTTGTGCCACTAATTGCCCGAAAAGTTTAAAGATCTAAATATCAATCACTTGCGACTGCATATACTTTACCCAACTGTGAATAAAATGTGGGTATTGTCTATTTATGGGAATATATTCCAATTTTGGCTCAATAATCCAACCTTAGAATATCGCATTTGGCGTGGAGGGTGCATCCCAGAGATTTAAATGCGCAGTTGGATGCGCGTCAATTAAAAAGAGCAATGCGGCCGTAAGAAATAATTGGTTGAGGGATTGCATTAAAAATGCGACAAAAAAAAGGGGGCAGAGCCCCCAAGACATTTTGAAAACAGACTTGTAGTAAAGTTTTGTTTTCACTTAATCTTTCTTCCTCACGGAACTGGATTTAATAGTAGTAGTAATTAACAAAAAGTAGTAGTAGTAGTATAAAAAAGTAAAAATAATTTTCAAATAAGTAGTAAGTAAAGTGTCTTAATGTTTGTAGTAGTAGTAGTAGTAGTAGTAAGTTTTGTTGTTGTTCTTGTACTATCTATATTTCAATGTTTGTGCCAAACTACCCGAATATATCCAAATTTTACCATAACACCCTTACAATGTGCCACTTAAGTGCGAAATGTTTAACATTCAATTTATTCCCAAATATTTCATTTTGTCTACTTTTAGGAATATATTATCATTTAGGGACACTTTCCTAAAAATTTTGACGCGGATTTACGGATTTTCACAATTGAATGTGCTTTAATTTCAAGAGCATTATCTAATTCGTATTTTTACCAACTCAAAAAATTAGCACTTCATGCATATATTTCAAGGCATTTGGGGCTTAGCCGTTTTAATTGGCTTGGCCTTTCTCATGAGCAAAAACAGAAAGGGCATCGATTGGCGCTTGGTAGGTATGGGTGTTGTAATTCAAGTAGTTCTGGCCGTTTTGGTTTTTGAAGTATCTTGGTTCGCACTAATACTGGATTACATCGCAGGCTTTTTTACCAAGCTGCTCTCTTTTTCAGATGAAGGAGCAAACTTCATCTTTGGAGCATGGCCTTCTTTTGCAAAACTTTTTGATGTAAAAATGGTGAATGGCGAAATGGTAGATGTAGTGCACACCGTTGGTTTTGTATTTGCATTTAAGATTTTACCAACGGTCGTATTCGTTTCTGCACTTACTTCATTGCTGTACTACCTCGGGGTGTTGCAAAAAATTGTATTTGGGTGCGCCTGGGTTTTGAGTAAAACAATGCGCCTGTCTGGTGCAGAAAGCCTAGCAGCAGCAGCAAACATCTTCGTGGGCCAAACAGAAGCTCCTCTTGTGGTGAAACCCTACATTGCCAAAATGACAAAGTCCGAAATTTTGTGTTTGATGACCGGAGGGATGGCAACCATTGCCGGCAGTGTGTTTGCAGCATTCATTGGTTTCCTGGGTGGTGATGACCCAATGTTACAACGCGAATTTGCAAAGCACTTACTTACCGCGTCGATCTTGTCGGCGCCCGCTGCCATCATCTTTTCCAAGATTTTGTTGCCGCAAGATGAAAAGGTTGCTACGAACTTAAACATCGATAAATCTAAAATTGGAGGTGGCCCGCTTGAAGCGATTTCCACCGGAACAACCGAAGGCATTAAACTAGCCGTTAACGTAGGAGGAATGATCTTGGTCTTCATTGCTTTTATAGCTTTGATCAATTACGTTTTATTCGATTTTATTGGTGCCAATACTGGCTTAAATGCCGTGATATACGAAGCTACAGACCATCTTTATAAAGGTTTAAACATGCAAATGATCTTGGGCTATGTCTTTGCCCCTTTAGCCTGGGTAATAGGAATTGAATGGAACGACATTGTAATAGCGGGGCAGCTTTTAGGAGAGAAAACGGTGGCCAATGAATTCATTGCCTATCTTTCGCTCAAAAATATTATTGCAGAAAATGCAACCAACCCCGTTCTTTCCCAGCGCTCCATCATAATACTTACCTATGCGCTTTGTGGATTTTCAAATTTTGCATCCATTGGAATCCAGATTGGCGGCATCAGCACCATTGCACCAAATCAACGCGGCACTCTGGCAAAGTTGGGAATAAAAGCACTTATAGGAGGAACTCTAGCCTGTTTGATGACTGCCACCATAGCTGGAATATTTATTGGTTAAACCATATGGCTTATTTATAGTGGACGTGACTTCGCAAAACAGATCCTTTTTATATGGTGATGGGTTTTTTGAAACCATGCGCATCGAGAATGGGGCATGCAGTTTACTTACGCATCATTTAAAGCGAGCTATGAACACCGCAACCTTCATGGAAATGACTTGGCCCGAGCATTGGACGCACGACTTTTTTTTGCACGAAATTGCCGCATACACGAACAATGAATCTTATGTGTTGAGACTCACCTTTGTACGCGAGGCCGACGGTCTATATAGTCCAATGGGCAGTTCAATTACAGTTCACCATCAATACAGAACTTTCGTACCATCGTTGAATGCCCATTTTTTTAAAAGTCATTTCGATGAAGTAGGTTTTTACTCAATAGTTAAAAAGTTACGACCAATTCGGGTTGCCATTTACAGCGAATTACTTAAGGCCATCAGCCCGCTATCAAACCATAAACTGTGTTCGGCGGCCTTTTATGTTAAGGCCGGAATATTCCTTAACAAACAAGATGAAATGGACGACCTCCTTTTATTAAACACCAAAAATCGGCCATGCGAGGGCTTATCGAGCGCTTTATTGATCTTTTTGGATGGAGCTTGGGTTTCTCCGCCCCTTACAGAAGCCTGTGTTAAAAGTGTGTACTTGAGCTTTGTCTGTGAGTATCTAGAAATTCAATTCAAACCCATAACGTTGAATGACCTTGATGGGGCTGAACACCGCTTGTTGGTCAATGCCGTACAAGGAGTTCGATCATTTACTTTAATAAGATCGTACATTCAGAACCCCGACTGAATTAATACGCAAGAATTTCAGCCATTTTAATCAAGGAAGCATTGATTTCCTTCTTTCGAGTAATCGCAACATCAAATGGGGTTTCGTGTATTTGATCTGCTACAACACCGAGCGTTATACCCTTTTTTCCTTCCAACAAGGCTAAAACCGATTGGTATCCCAATCTACTGGCCAAAATTCGATCATTTGCCGTTGGACTCCCCCCGCGCTGAATATGACCCAAAATCGTTGCTCTAACATCCAAATCGGGGAATTTTACTTTTAACTTTTTGGCGGTTACATACGCACCTCCTTCTTCATCTCCTTCGGCAACCACTATGATGGAAAACGACTTGCTTCTGCGTTCAGACCTTTCAAAAAAACCAATAATGTTCTTCATATCATCTGCATCTTCGGGTATTAGAATGCCTTCTGCTCCACCCGATATTCCAACGGAAATTCCAATAAAACCGGAATCCCTTCCCATAACCTCCACCAAAAAAACACGATTGTGCGAGTCTGCCGTATCCCGAATTTTATCAATGGCTTGCACAGCTGTGTTTACAGCCGTGTCGTACCCAATAGTGAAGTCGGTTCCAAATAAATCATTATCGATGGTTCCTGGCAAGCCAATGGTAGGAATTTGATGTTCATTGTACAGAGCATGTGCACCGGCATACGAACCATTACCTCCAATGCAAACCAAACCATCAATGTTTTGGTCTCGTAAATTATTAGCTGCTTTAGTCCTCCCCTCCAAGCTCCTAAATTCTTCACATCGCGCGGTTTTGAGCATGGTGCCTCCGTGTTGAATTATGTTAGCCACAGATTTTCGATCGAGATTCACAAAGTCGGCATCAATCATTCCTTGATAACCTTCTCGAATACCAACCACTTGTAAACCGTGATAGATGCCCGTTCGCACTACGGCACGAATACAAGCATTCATCCCAGGAGCATCGCCACCTGAGGTAAATACGCCAATTTTCTTCATATTTCGAAGAGCAAAACACGTCTAATTTTCATAAAGTGCCAAGATGTTTAAATCGATGTCTTTGATCATTTCAAGAATCATTGCATAAAAAAAAGGCCGGTTGCCCGGCCTTTTCAAAATATATAATTTCTATTTATTTCTCAACCAATACTCGAATGGTCATTGTGTTGTCCACATCAATTGAACCAATAGCAATCAGCGCAAATCGTCCTGAAACACTTACTGGCTCCACGTAGTAAACTGCTCCTGGCGTTAAAGAAACAACCTTATCAGTTGTAGCGGCAGAAGAGGCAATCTCTGCCAACAAATCTTTTGAATCTGTAGCATTTTCAAATTGAGTTTGCGAAATGCTGGTTTTTCTAATCTTGCTGGCATTACGGGTTGCCCAATTGGCAACGCCGTTAGCTCCACCTAATTTAGCTGCAGCTGTTGCATTGCTTGGAGCACAAAAGATGCTTCCATCAATATCATCAACTACATAAACAATGTCAACACTGGCTGAATTCGTGTTAGCAGCAGACAAGCTGTAAACACTCATCGTGTTTAAATCCAATGAAGAACCTTGGGTTGCTTTTTGATTACCTAAGGTTACATCAATTCGCTGAACCGGTTTAGGAGCAGCAGTTCTGTTTAAAGTAATTGTTTTTGTGGTTTCATTACCATCTTTATCCGCAACAGTAAAAAACCATTTCTCAGATCCAACTTTAGCTTCAACTTTCCAAGAGAAATCAGTTGTTAACGTTTTAGAATCTAGGGTAGAATCACACATCGTGCATCCAACTGGAGTAACCTGAGCTCCACCATCATAGCTTACAGTAATCTGAAGACTTTTAATTTTGCTTTCGTGCGACGCACTCAATCCAATCTTAAAGTCTGTTCCTACAGGGATATTGCCATCTTGCGAGGTGTATCCTGCACCGGCCAAAAAGTTCAAAACTGGTTTTGCGGCTTCAATCGGATCGGTTCCAGTTCCGTCACAACCATTCATTACAAATGCGCCAACAGCCATAAAGGCTACCATTAAGCTAATTTTTAATCGTTTCATTTTGTTTTGTGTATAAAGTTTGGAGCAAAGATATACTTCCAAGGGTTTTTTTTTCGGTATTTGCTCAAACTTACTCATTAATTACAAATTTGATCTGCGTATGAGCTTACATTGGGTGGACTGGCTAATTATCGGTGCCTTCGTCATTTTTTCTGTTGGCGTAGCTCTTTGGTACCGAAAACAAGCCGAAAACGGATTGGAAGGGTTTTTTCTAGGAGGAAGAAACATGCCATGGTACCTAGCCGGTTTAAGTATGGTGGCCACAACCTTTGCCGCCGATACTCCCTTGGCTGTAACCGAGTTGGTTGCTCAAGGTGGGGTTTCAAAAAACTGGCTTTGGTGGAACCTGTTGGCCGGGGGAATTCTTACAACCGTTTTTTTTGCCCGACTATGGCGCAAATCAGGAGTACTAACGGAAGTTGAATTCATAAACATTCGTTACAGCGGAAAAGCCGCGCGATTTTTACGAGGATTTAAAGCCCTTTACCTCGGATTGTTTTTAAATGCCATGATCATTGCCATGGTAAACAAGGCCTTCATGGCCTTAGTGCAAGTATTTTTTGATGTACCCCCAAACCAATTATTGCTGGTAACCGGGGTTGCCATGCTCATTGTGGTCGGGTATTCCGCCATTTCTGGCTTAAAAGGCATAGCCGTTACGGATGCCGTTCAGTTCATCATTGCGATGATTGGCTGCATTGTCTTGGCCGTTGTAGTATTGAGAAGCGAAGAAATTGGCGGAATGACTGGATTAAAGGATAAACTGCCAGCCGAGATGTTTAATCTCTTCCCCTCTTTCGAAACAACCAGCATTTTAAAAACTTATACCGTCTCCGTTGCCGCTTTCTTAACCTATGTTGGTGTTTTGTGGTGGAGCAGCTGGTATCCGGGGGCTGAGCCTGGGGGCGGAGGCTATGTTGCCCAGCGAATGATGGCCACCAAAAATGAAAAGCATTCGGTTTTGGCAACATTGTTTTTTCAAATAGCACATTATTGTTTACGACCTTGGCCTTGGATCATTGTTGGATTGTGCGCCGTAGTTCTCTACCCAAATCTTTCGGAAGCTGATCAAAAGCTTGGTTTTGTAATGGCGATGAAAGATCACCTACCAACCGGTTTGCGTGGCTTGATGCTCGTTGCCTTTCTTGGTGCCTACATGAGTACAATATCCACCCAAATTAACTGGGGCGCCAGTTATTTGGTCAACGACTTTTATTTGCCCTTTGTTAAAAAAGGCGTGGAAGACAAACCCATTCGGATTTCTAGAATATTATCTGTTGTTTTAGCCTTTTTTGCCTTAATCGTCACCTCCTTTGTTACAACCATAACTGGTGTTTGGGAGTTTATTTTTCAGTGTGGAGCCGGTCTTGGACTGGTTTTAATAATGCGATGGTTCTGGCACAGAATTAATGTTTGGGCAGAAATTGTTGCCACCGTAATTCCCTTTCTGGTGTATGGAACGCTCTTAGTTTTGCGACATCGTATTGAAATCCAACACAACCAATCACCTGACGGAATGGAAGCGCTAGCAGCTCTGAAGCCCGACCTATTGATTTATGATTTTTCATTTGGAGTCATCTTGTCGGTAGCATTAACATCCGTAGTCTGGATTATCACAGCATACACTACTCGGCCAACGAACGATGCAGTTATGCAGGAATTTTACGACAAGGTTCAACCAAAAGGATGGTGGGGCAAATATGGCAAACCCGACAATTCAACGCTACTGCCCCTTCTGGGTGCTTGGTTTTTGGCAGTTACTATGATATATTCTGTGTTGTTTTTTGCCGGTAAGTTGATATTTTTAGAATGGAATGAAGCTTGGCTCTTTCTAGGATTGGCTGTGCTTTCCTTTGCTGGGTTCATGTATTGCGCTCGTAAAGGTGCGCTTTTCAAGGAATAATAAAATGAAGAAGGCAGGTGGCATGATACTTGCCTTAACTAACCCCGTGCTTAATTATGCACTTTTGCTGACAGATTGACAAAACCTATGTTTGATAAAAACCATAATTATTTCTCCGAAATCGATGACGATGAAGAGATTGACAGACCTGGCTTCATCACCTTAATGACTCAAGACGAGGAAAACGAAATTAACAAAGAGGAATTCCCCAATGAACTGGCCATTCTTCCGTTAAAAAATACCGTACTCTTTCCGGGGGTTGTTTTCCCAATTACTTTGGGCAGAGATAAATCGATTAAGCTCATAAAAGATGCATATAAAGGATCTAAAATAATTGGCGTTGTTTCGCAAAAAGATGCAGGAATAGAAGAGCCTACAGAATCAGATCTTTACAGCGTTGGCACGGTTGCTCAAATCGTTAAGATGATTCGGATGCCGGATGGAAATACCACCGCAATTATTCAGGGAAAGCGCAAGTTTGTGTTAAAAGAAATGACTCAAACGGAACCGTATTTTAAAGCACGAGTAAACGGAATTACTGAAACGAAGCATCGTTCAACTAAAGAGTTTAAAGCAATGCTTAGCTCTGTTAAGGAGTTGGCAACACAAATTGTAGAGTTGTCGCCCAACATTCCATCAGAAGCCTCGTTTGCGCTAAAAAACATCGACAGTCCAAACTTTTTAATCAACTTTATTGCATCCAACTTAAATGTTGGAATCACCGAGAAGCAAGCCATTCTAGAAATGAATGTTTTAGCGGAAAAGGCCGAAGGTGTATTATTTCATCTTACCAAGGAGCTTCAACTACTCGAATTAAAGTCGCAGATACAAACTAAGGTAAAAGTTGACTTAGACAAACAGCAAAAAGAATACTTCCTTCATCAACAAATCCGTGCCATTCAAGAAGAATTAGGTCAAGACAATCCAGACAAGGAAATTGAAAACTTGCATTTAAAGGGATCCAAAAAGAAATGGGACGCTTCTATTGCCAAGGCCTTCAATAAAGAAATCGACAAATTAAAACGCACCAATCCTGCAGCGCCCGATTACTCAGTAAGTTTAAACTATGCTGAATTGTTGCTAGAACTCCCGTGGAATGAATATTCAAAAGACAATTTCGACCTGGAAAGAGCGGGCAAAACACTGGATGCTGACCACTTTGGGTTGGAAAAAATTAAAGAACGGATTTTAGAATACTTAGCGGTTGTTAAACTAAAGGGCGACATGAAGAGTCCTATTCTATGTTTATATGGCCCTCCTGGGGTTGGTAAAACATCGTTGGGTAAATCCATTGCAAAAGCAATGAGCCGCAAATATGTGCGTATGTCGTTGGGTGGCTTGCACGATGAAGCAGAATTACGCGGTCATCGTAAAACATACATTGGCGCCATGCCGGGTCGCATCATTCAATCGCTTAAAAAAGCAAAAACATCCAACCCTGTATATGTATTGGATGAAATAGATAAGATTGGAAATGATTTTAGAGGGGATCCATCATCCGCCCTTTTAGAAATTCTTGATCCAGAACAAAACAACGCCTTCCACGACAATTACGTAGATTTGGACTACGACTTGTCTAAGATTATGTTTATCGCAACGGCAAACCGCTTAGACACCATCCAGCCAGCCTTGTTAGATCGAATGGAAATCATTGAGCTTAGCGGTTATACGCTTGAAGAAAAAGTTCAGATTGCCAAAAAATACTTAATTCCAAAACAGCGTAAACAACACGGCTTAAAGGCTTCTAATTTCAAGATATCGGATTCAACCATTGCATTAATTATTGATGAATACACGCGTGAAAGTGGTGTTCGAGGTTTGGAAAAGAAGATTGCTTCTCTGGCTCGAAACATGGCAAAGAACGTGGTTGGAGGTAAGAACCCAACGGGCAAAATAAGTTCCGAAAAAGTTTACGAAATACTTGGAAATCAACGAATTGAGAAAGAGGAATATCAAAATAATGACATCGCAGGTGTTGTTACCGGATTGGCTTGGACATCGGTTGGGGGTGAAATTCTTTTCGTAGAATCAACCCTTACCAAGGGCAAGGGGAAGCTTACTCTTACTGGCCAGTTGGGCGATGTAATGAAAGAATCCGCTATGACGGCTTTAACGTATTTAAAATCCAATGCCGATTACATCAACTTAGATTATCGCGTTCTCGATCAATACGATGTTCACCTTCACTTCCCAGCTGGAGCCGTGCCAAAAGACGGACCATCTGCAGGCATTACCATTTTAACGGCCCTGGCAAGTGTTTTAACCCAACGAAAGGTTAAGTCGCACTTGGCAATGACGGGTGAAATTACCCTGAGAGGAAAAGTTCTACCCGTGGGTGGAATCAAAGAAAAAATCTTGGCTGCAAAGCGAGCTGGGATTAAAGAATTAATCCTATCAAGCGTAAACAAAAAAGACATCGATGACATTCCAGAGCGTTACACCAGCGGTTTAACCTTCCATTACGTATCCAAAATGTTGGAAGTCATTGATATAGCTTTGACCAATGATTTGGTTGAAAACTTCAAAGTTTGGGACGTAACCGAAGAAAAATCTAAAGTAGAATCTGATTAAAGGCGTCCATATACTCAATCGATTAGATTGATGTGGTGTTGCGTTTAATGCGTTTATTTAACTCAAGATTTTTCATAAAAAAAGCTGCTTCACATGAAGCAGCTTTTTTTATTGGTTCTGAATGCTATTGTTTCATAAACTGTTGACGTACTGCTTCTCCTCCGGTGGTTTTGACTTCCAGCACATAAACACCTGCCTTAAGTATGGAAACATCCACGTCCGCTCCGGCTCCTTTCGAAACTTGCTTTAACACCAGCTCACCATTTAAATCTAATATGCTGAGCGTTGCCCCTTCTCCATTCGAATTAACCCATTTAAGGTGCAATTGATCGTTTGCTGGACTTGGGTAAATTAGGATGCCCAAAGTCGCCAAAGGTGCTGTAGAAGTGAAATTAGGCATGGTTATAATCTGCAATGCCGTTGACACACAAGCATTATTGTCTTCAACCTGGAGTTCAACGGTTATCATTTTATTGTCTTTACCAGCATAGTCCTTTGTAGGTGATTTTACAACACTTGTAAACCCATCCCCAAAGTCCCACAAATACGACTTATTGTCCACATCGTCTGGAGTAAAAGAGAAGATGGTATGATTTCGTGAATAGGTAAAAGTTGAAATGGGTGCAGGGATAACGGACACAAATATTTTCTCAGAAGTATCGGTACAAGCGCCATTTCGAACAATAACAAAGGCCGAATCTCCATCGGTAAACTTATTCTCGTAATAAAAACTGTCGGCCGAAGAATGTCGTATTGCATTGTTTACGAAAAAATTGTAATCATCATTGCCTTCGGCCGCGCTGAACCGAATGGAATCCGCTTCGCAGAATGCATTTGAGGCCCGTTGAGTTCTAAAGCTTAAATCTGTAATTTTATCCAACTGAACCGAAAATTCCACCTCGATAGGTGGACATCCAATGGCATTAGAATCCAAAACTTGGATCACATATTTTTTACTTAGAATTGGTGTAAACATAAAAATAGTATCGTTAAATGCCTTACCACCTTCAAAAGATATGGAGTAACTCTCGCCTGTCAATCCGTTCACTTCTACAGTCAATTCTTCGCCATCGCAAACAGCGGTATCTGCTTTTACGGTCACTTCCAACGGGCTGCATTTCCCAGTTGAGCAAACTTTTTTATTTACTTCACTAAAATTACATGGGTTTCCAAGATTTGCTCGAACCCATAGTTCGTAAGGTTTATCAGGGTTTAAGCCCAATCTTTTGTGGGTATTCCCTGTGCTGCCTGAACTTGGACTTGCCCAAGTTTTGCCAAGATCTTCACTTACTTCAACCCCATCGTGCGTTTTAATGCCAGTCCAATCATATTCCACCGTAAAAGGGGTTTGGTTAACGCATCGTACTGCAGGAGCCGAGTCGCGCGCTACAATCGAATAGCTGAGTGTATCACTGTCGGGGCCTATGCAACCGTTGCCGTCAAATACGCGTACGGTATAAATAGAATTCGAATCCGACACGGTTGAGTAGGTATTTGAAGTTGTTTTGGACAGAAATTGGTTATTTTTATACCAATATAAGGTATCAAATCCGGTGGATCCTGTAAAGTTTAAGGTAATTCCGCTGCAAATGTTTCCGGCAGAAACATCCGATGAAAGGGTAGATTTTTGATCGTTAAAATAACTAACAACAACCTCGTTGCTTATCTTACTGCATCCATTCGATGAGGCCGTAACGTAGTAGGTTCCCGGTTTGGTAACGGTTAATTTATTACCTGTTGTTGTTCCATCCGACCACAAATATGTTGAAGTTGGACTGAACTGTGCGGCCAATTCCAACGAAGATCCTTTGCATAATTTTCGAGATGCACCACCCGATATAAACGATGATGGGCCGGTCTTAACCACAATGAGCGCAGTATCATATCCAGACCATCCCTTGCTGTTTTTAACTCGAAGCAACACCTTATAGGTTCCGGGGAAATTATAGGTAATTTTTGGGTTTTGAACCGATGATACCGAAGGACTTCCTCCTGCAAAAACCCAATCATAACTGCTTGGAGAATTGGTGCCTCGTCCAAAATAAGAAGCCGTCGAACCACCACAGATCAAGGTATCCGTTGTACTGTCGCGTGCTACGGGCAGCAACGATGATGGGCCAAAGGTGATGCTCTTGGCATAGATTTGATCTCCCCCGTTATTGCTGTTCCCATTGGCGGCATTTACAATTGGATAAAAAACTACGTTGCCAACATTGGTTCCTGGAGCTTTCCACTCAAAAGTCCATTCTGTAGCATTGGTTCCCACCGATGAAGTACCAGAGGAAGTATGCTCTACATACTCCCTCGTTTTGCCAGAAACCGATTTGGTTGATTTTTTAGTTCGATTGGACGTAACGGTAAAGCTGCCAGCCGGATCGTTATTAGAAGCGACAAGTGCCATAACTTGAAATCCCCATTTGGAAATGCTCGATTGATTATACTTAACCGTCAATGTATAGGTAGAATCTGGTATGTATCCACCTCCGGTAAAGTTATTGCTGATGGTTAAATTAGAAAGAGAACCACTTCCACCATTTAAGGTTCCGCTGTGGCAACTCGTGCAATTCTGTTCATTCGGTCCGTTGGTATAACCTGGGCCGGCTCCACTACCGGAAGTCCATGAATCAAATGCAATTAATACCAAAGCCAAGGTGAAAATTGTGATTATAATTTTATTAAGCATGCGATTTTTGTTTCGAGGCAAAAATAAACGATGCAATCAAAGAAATGCGTTCGTTAAAAGATTATAGCTGATTTTGACATAGCGCTAACGAAGCGCACTGCGCATCACCTCCTTAATTAAGGCTGCATTTGCGGCGTTTTCATCGTTTATTTTAACAAATCCACCATTTCCATTTAACGCAAGCAATTGCATAAAATTTAAGGCTTGAACATCTTTTCCAAACCCAACTACCGATGTTTTGATATCTTCTTCTGCCTGATTTTTTGCCAATTCAAAAAGATCCTTTTCGCTGGTTTCTCGCGAATTGAACTTCCCATCTGAAGCAAGAATAATTTGATTGTTCCCACCGGGTATAAAGTGACTTCGGGCTTCCTTGTACGCCATTGCTAATCCCTCCGCTCCTTTAGATAATCCACGTGAAACCAGTGCATCAATTACGCTTTTGATGTATACTTTTTGATCGCCTGAAGTGGGCTCCAGCACCACTCTGGCCTTCGAAGAGTATATAACAATACTCACCAAATCTTGTGCCCGTAAAACATCTACCAAATGGGTCATGGAAGTTTGCAAGTTTACCAATTTGTTATCCAGTTGCATGCTGCTCGAAACATCTATTAAAAAAACGATGTTATTGGAGGCATACTTGCTTGGATTCAGCGTTCCGGTTTCATCAAAGTCGGCGATATCTTCTTTTTTTATTTCAGGGGTGATTTTAGTTGTGCTATCGGTTGTTTCGGTTAAAACCAGTACATCTTGCTCAATAATTTTCCGATCTTTATATTTCTCATCCATCAACTTACGAAGCTTTTCAATGTCTTCTTGTTCCGTTCGGTCGGGCTTGGTAATTTCAACTACTTGGTCTGTTCCTTCCCGCGTAATAACTTCTTTTGGAGGATCCACTTTTACCATGGGTGGAAGCTCTTTATCTTTAATTGGGAAAAGTTCAAAGACCAACAAACCTGTATTCATATTGATGTATTGCGCCACATGCTTGCTCACAAATCCACTTTTTGAAAGTTCAAGTTGATACAATCCTATGGGTAAGTCCTTCAACTCAACCACATCGTGCTTCGTTCGTTCAATGAAGTAGTTTTTAGATGGACCCGTTAATACAATATCCACCGATGTAAGTGTTTCACCAGTTATGCCGTGTATTACTTTTATTGAGGCAATGGATGGATTCGCTTTGTTGTTTTCTGTCCGATAACTTGGGCAGGCCATATGTGCATCTGGATGAAAGGAGGTGATTTTACCTTTCAAGTTTAAATACATGGGGTTGTTCGATCCACTGATGTATATAGGTTGACTAATTTGAAAATTTCCTCGATCTTCTGTGTAATAAATGGCTTCGATCTGTACGGTTTGTCCGGGTTGGATGTAACCTTCGGGCAGATTAACATAAAGATTTCGTTGATACGACATCGGCAGAAAGAGTACGGGTTTTGTGAGCGTATTGGTAAATGAGAGTGTGGCTTTTGGATTATTCCAAAGAGCCGTTTTTCCAAAATCGTATGGGTTTGGAATGAGTTGCTGAGCACAAACTTCAATGTGGGTAATCAGGCACAAAAATAATATGATGGTCGCTCGTAACAATAGTTGTCTTTAAATGTCGTTTTCTTTTTTCTTTCGCTTGCTATAATATCGGCGAAATTCACTTATATCGTTCAAAAATCACGCCTTTTTTGATAAACTGTTACGAAATTCTGGAATTACCCAATTTTGCCGATGCCGCTTCGATTACTAAGGCGTATCGACTTTTGGCAAAAAAATACCACCCTGATGTGAGTAGCACTCCAAATTCGGCTGAAAAGTTTAAGATCATTGCTAAGGCATATCACTTAGTAAGCACCCCAGAACTAAAAACTCGGCATGATCAACAATTATTGCGTGCGCTGCAAACACCCGTTGAACGAGTATACAATCGAAGCTTGCGTAATAGGAAGGTTGTTGACCCAGAAAAACGGAAAAAATGGGCCTACAACAAGGCTCAAAAAGAAATTCAAAACTATGTAAACTTCAATGCCAGGTTATCGGTTCGAGTTCGATTAGCTGCTGCAGCATTAATTATGCTCTTTGGATGGCAAAAATTGTATCACCATTCTTTTGTTGATTTAGCAACCTACGATATGGCTCTTTTTGCAATGAGTGGACTCATTTTTGTAATTGGCGTGGCGGGATTCAGCAATGTATATTACAAAAAACTTCGCTTTAAAGCGCTGAGTGGTAAGCTAACCTATAACTACGAATTACGGGTTATTAAATCCATGTTTATGACCCTGCTCATTGCGCCCTTGCTGGTTTGGGGTCTCCACAGCTATCGATACAGCTACCATTTAAAACATTACAGCACCACCACGCTTGGCAGCATCAAAGCAGTTACCGCCGATAACCAAATAGAGTATACGTTCTATGCTCCGGAGATAAATAGAAAGGTGGTTAAATCGTTGCCCTATTCGGAAGAATTGATCCTATCGATTTCAGGTTCTAAAATTGTAGTACGTTATTCAATGGCAGATCCACGAATTGCTAAATTGGTGATACCAAATAAGGATTCAAAATAATAATAAATGGCATTTTACGCCTTTTTACTTTCTCCAACAAAGTGATTTTCCTTATTCTTAAACAGCACATTAAACGAGGTTAACGAGCCGTAAATCCGAGAAATATATTGCTGAAGATTAATCTTTTCTTCATCGGTTAAAACCTTGTGCGAGTTGATGTTTTGTTCCAATACGCGCAGTCGGTCGCGAGCCATCACAATTTTGTGAAAAAACGTTTCTATGGGCATCTCCTTGCCCGATAAAGAAGTGTCTTGAGGTTCTAAGATCAGCGTCCCTCCCTTCCACTTTTCTCCAAGGTCAACGTGCTCGGTTGCCGAAGTTAAAGGCGAGATCATTCGATGCAACATATCCTCCACCTCGTCGAAGCTCAACAAATTTGAAGCTTTCTCCATTACTTCCACCACTTCAATATCACCTCCTCCACGCTCTATTTCTCGCAGTCCGCCTTCAAAAAAGCTTACGGAAAGATATTCGAGTCCTATCCTACAAATAATACCATGACCATAGGTAGAATGTTTAATGCGCGTGCCAATTCCTATTTCTTCCATTTTCTTTGATTCTTTCTTTTTAATGTCGATAACATTTGCTTCAAAATTAATAATTGGAAGGATATCATTCATGTATTTTTGCTTGATGGTTTTTAAAAGTCCTGGAAAAATTATTTTTACCTCAGAATACGTTGTTTTAAAAGGGGCACTTGCGCTCTCACTTCCTACCCTTTTAGGCCAATCTATGGATGTTGACATTCAAAAATTGGATGGCTTCGAATTGGTCTGGGAAGCGTTCGACCACCATCAAGATTGTTGGTTTCGAGCTCGCTTTCTGCGAACATCCGACCATAAAATAAAGGCTGTGGAAGGAGCGGCCGAACATTCGGTGGATTTAGAGAAAATGCTGGATCTCTGTTTCAATGATTCAAATTCAAGATTGTCTAAATATGGCTCATATCATGTTTCGTGTGAGTTGGATTTTGACTCACAATGGGGTTTGGGAAGCAGTTCATCGCTCATTGCTAATTTAAGCTTATGGTCGGGGGTTAATGCATTCGATTTGCTGAAATCCATTTCTAAGGGCAGCGGCTACGATGTTGCTATAGCGCTAGAAAATAAGGCACTTTTATATCAGCTTTGTGAAGGTACGCCCGCATGGGAACGGGTTGATTGGTACCCAAAATTTGCAGACCAGCTTCATTTTATCCACTTGGGAAGAAAGCAAAAAAGTGAACTGGAAGTGGCCCGATTTAATAAATTGAATTCACTCACAACCTCCGAAATTCAATGGTTTTCAGAGACTTCTAGAAAACTACTTCACATTGAGGAAGTCACCGAATTTATCGAGGTACTGGAGGAGCACGAACAACGATTATCGAAGATACTAAACACCGAAACCATTAAGAATCAAATGTTTAGAGATTTCAAAGGCAGCATCAAATCACTTGGGGCTTGGGGAGGAGATTTTATTCTGGCTACAGGTCCACGTTCCGATCTTCGCTATTTCGAATCAAGAGGCTTCCATACCATTCTAAGTTTTGAAGAATTATTTGGATCGAACGAACCATCCAACCACAAAACTTTATGATACCCACCACCTTTCTTTTCAAACATTGAACAAGAACTTTACTTTTGCCCAACAATGAAGGAATCGAATACAGCGCGATGGCAAAGTCCATCCAACATAGCCCTTATTAAATATTGGGGTAAAAAGGGATTCCAGCTTCCAAGCAATGCATCCATCAGCTTTACGCTTAATGCATGCAACACCACTACCCTTTTGCGTTGGATAAAGAAGGATGCGGTTATTAGCGGTGAAGATGTACAAATACGAGTGTTGTTGGATGGAATTCCAGCACCGAGCTTCGAGCCAAAGATCACCTCCTTTTTCAACAAAATTAAAGTAGAACATCCCGAATTAGAGAAGTTTAGATTCGAGATCGAAACGAGTAATACCTTTCCACACAGCAGTGGCATCGCAAGTTCAGCCAGCGGAATGAGTGCCTTGGCCTTGTGCGTTTGTTCCATGTTGGAAGAGCTGGGAGGAAAATTTGACTTTTACCAGCATGCCAGCCATTTAGCGCGCATTGGCAGTGGCAGTGCCAGCCGATCGGTGTATGGAGGCGTGGCAATGTGGGGCGTGCACGAAGCTTACGCTGGCAGCAGCGACCTTTTTGCCATTCCGATAAAAGATATACACGATAATTTTCAACAATTTAACGACGTTGTATTACTGGTTCACGAAGGTCAGAAATCGGTTTCGAGCACCGTGGGTCATGGTCTTTTGAAAGATCACCCATTGGCAAAAAAACGGTTTCAATTAGCCCAAGAGAACATGGCCAAAATGAAGACCATTTTACAAGAAGGCAATATCGACAACTTTGTTGAACTGATTGAACATGAGGCACTTATGCTGCATTCATTGATGATGACTTCATCACCATCGTTTATACTAATGCTTCCAAACACCTTGGCCATCATTAAAAAAATTCGAGAAGATCGCAAACAAAATGGAGGCCACATTACTTTTACCTTAGATGCCGGTGCAAACGTTCACATGCTCTTTCCAAATAAAGATGAGGCGCAAGCAATGAATCTTGTTAAAAATCAGCTGGTTGGGTTTTGTTCAAACGGGCGTTATATTTGTGATAAGATTGGCCAGGGGCCAAAAAAGTTATAATGCTTAAAGACTCCCTTTTCTACGGAAAAATTCTTCTTTTTGGTGAATATGGAATCATACAAGATTCGATGGGTCTTTCCATACCATTCAACGCCTATAAAGGAAGCTTAAAAAAAGCTTCCCTGACCGAGGACAATAAAGAATCCAACGAACATTTACGAGCATTTTACAACTATTTGCACAAGCTTCAATCCGAGCAAGTTCTTTTGTTTGATATTGATTTAGAGGCATTTAATATAGATTTAGAGGAAGGAATGACCTTCGATTCAAGCATTCCGCAAGGTTTTGGTGTTGGAAGTTCTGGAGCGTTAGTAGCAGCCATTTATGCCCAATATGGAGTTAATAATAAGGTTATTGGCGACCAACCAAATAGTAAAGACATTGCTGCGCTCAAAGCCATTTTTGGACAAATGGAAGCGTATTTCCACGGTAAGAGCTCCGGTCTGGATCCGCTTATATGTTACTTAAATCTACCCATTCTTATTAAATCTAAAGCCAGCATGGGTACGGTTGGATTGCCAGAAAATGATGCTGAAGGCAAAGGAGCCATCTTCTTGATTAACAGCGGCATACCCGGTAAAACGGAACCGATGGTTAATATTTTCATGGAAAAAATGAAGC
>JBLHHI010000042.1:0-25892 GCA_047614125.1 Bacteroidia bacterium
CCCAATGGCGACGGCATTAACGATGGTTTTCATCCGGTAAGTGTAGCAGTACAAGATTATGTTCTGAGAGTATACAATCGTTGGGGTGAAAAAATCTTTGAAACAGCGGATCAAAAAGCCAACTGGGATGGAACCTTCCTCGGTGTAGATTCGCCAGGTGGTATCTATATGTACATCGTTGATTTTAGCGACTATGATGGCAAGCGATATCAAAAAAACGGCACCGTTCAATTGATGCGCTGAGCTTAGCTATTGAACAATCACTAATTTCTTAGTCTCAAAAAACCCTTCTTTAAATACTTCAGAAAGCGATTTCACCTTTGTTTTTCGCGTTGGAAATCGGCCAGAGAATGTAAAGAGTTCTTCTTGTAAATCACCACCTTTTAAGGCATAGAGCCCGCTGTTTTCGAACCTGCGCTTCTTCAAGTTTTTATTCGTCCAACCAAAGAACCGCTCCAATTGAGTTACGGCTCTGGAAACTACGTAGTCATATTGATTGGGAAGGTCTTCTAAGCGTTTTTGCTCTGCAATCACATTGGTAAGCTCGAGTTCTTGAGCAATGGCCTTAACCACCTTTATCTTTTTTCCAATGGAATCGACTAAATGAAAGGTTGTGTTTGGAAAGAGAACGGCTAGTGGAATGCCAGGAAAGCCACCGCCCGTTCCGGCATCCAATGCAAAACTATCTGGCGCAAACGTTGTAAATTTTGCTATTGCCAATGAATGAAGGATGTGATGTGTTTCTATTTCCGCAATGTCTTTTCTTGAAATCACATTAATTTCGGAATTCCAACGCTCGTATTGAATTGCCATTTCCTCAAATAACTCGTATTGAGCTGGTTTTAAGTTCGGGAAGTACGACTTGATTAATTCCATTGTTGCGGTTTACTGAAATAGCCACGAGAACCAATAAAGAGCTGTATGAAGAGTATTCCGAGGTCCATGAATGGAAACAACCAAAAGTACTGAAGGAAATTAAGCGCCTTCATATTTCTATAAATTACAGCGGCCTGAATCAGAAACCGAAATCCAAAAACCGCGGCAATTAATGCATAGTTTTGGACCGATGAAGCCAGTACGGCAACTCCAATTAATGATGCATAAAAGCCTAACAGACTGAAGCTGTACAATCCCAATATTCTTTTGTGACCGGGCTTGTAAGCTCTTCCGGTTGAGAAATGTCGCAGTTTCTGTTGGATCCATTTTGGAAAACTTTCGGAAGCAACAGATTCTGTTGCGGCATTGGAATCAAGACAAATTGCCACGTTGCTTTTTGTAGCCGTTTCATTTACAAAGAGATCATCATCGCCGCTCAAGATGTGTTGATGTTTAGCAAATCCTTTTACCTTAAAAAAAAGCGAACGCTGGTACGAAAGATTCCTGCCCACGCCCATGTAAGCGTTTTTTCGGTTTGCCAAACCTATGTACATCATCATCGTATGAAAGTTTTCTAGTTGTGAAACCCAATTCACGAAGTTGTTTTTTCGTTCAATAACGCCCAGTCCCAGAACAAGTTCCGTTTCAGCGTTCTCATATTGCGCAGCCATAATTGAAATCCAATCTGAGGAAAGTGGTCGGCAATCCGCATCGGTAAGCAGTAGGGTGTCGTGTTTAGCCGCCTTAATCCCAATGGTTTGCGCAAATTTTTTGCCACGGTGAAATCGTTCATCAATGTCGAGGTGCAATACTCGAAGTTTGGATTGTTCTTTGGCTAGGTCTTCCAAATAATCATACGTTCCGTCGGTAGATCCATCGTTTACTACAATTACCTCGAAGTTTGAATGCGTTTGACTTAAAACCTCCTGTAAGTTTCTTTGGATATTTTTAAGTTCATTTCGAGCGCATATTATCACCGAAACGCCCTGACGGGTATCGGTTTGCGAATTATTTTGCGGTTTGATTTTTGCAAAGTAATACAGATAGTAAAATACCTGTATTAACGCAAAAACGCCCAGTAAGACAATGAGATATTCGGTGGCAGTTAACTCCATATTCAAGGCGCAAAAATCAGTATTATCAAGAGTTTTTTGGCAATTTTTTGTTCACATTTTTAATGGTCTTATTCAGCTTTGAGATGAAGGTTAAAACTTCATCAATGCCCGTTTTTTTCATACTGCTGGTAATGAAGCTGTTTGGGAGTACTTCCCAGCCTTGTTTGTATAAGGCAGCTTTGAACAATTCCGTGTTCTCTGCCAGAGCAGTTGATTTTACTTTGTCGGCCTTCGTAAATACGAGCTGAAATGGAACGCCGTTTACTCCACACCACTCAACAAATTCTAAATCAATGGGCTGTGGTTCAATTCTTGTATCGATGAGCACGAAGGCCGTCATGAGCTCTTTTCGATTTAATAGATACTGCGTAATCATTTCATCAAAAACATCCCGATCTCGTTTGGATACCTGCGCAAAGCCGTAGCCAGGTAAATCAATCAAATGCCATACATTGTCGATCAAGAACTGATTTATCAACTTGGTTTTGCCAGGTTTCGAACTAATTTTAGCCAGACCTTTATGGTTGGCCAACGCATTAATTAGACTAGATTTTCCCACATTCGATCGTCCAATGAAAGCAAATTCAGGCACCGGATTGTTGTCCATTTGTTCAATCGATGAATAGGAGCGGATAAACTTTGCTGTTTTGACGGTCATAATTGATATTTGCAAACATAATTATTAAGTTTAGAAAGCTTGGAGGAAACATATAAATCAGCCAAAACGGAGGTAAAACCGTTCAACGACACGGATGGCAAAAAGATGCAAATCGAGCAAATGTTTGATGGCATTTCGCATCGCTACGACTTCCTCAACCACTTTTTATCGTTGGGAATAGACAAGCGATGGAGGAAAAAGGCCATTGGTTATCTCGCGTCCATCCAGCCCAAAAAAATCCTTGACATAGCAACAGGTACGGGAGATTTGGCCATTGCGGCTTTAAAACTAAATCCCCACAAAGTAGTGGGTTTAGACCTTTCGGAAGGCATGCTAAAAGTGGGCAGAGAAAAGCTTGCTAAGGCTGGAATTTTAAACATCGAAATGGTGAAAGGAGATAGCGAAAACTTGTTGTTTGAAGACAGCTCGTTTGATGCCATAACCGTGGCCTTTGGGGTTCGAAACTTCGAAAACTTGGAGGCTGGATTGAAGGAAATGCTTCGAGTATTGAAGCCAAATGGCAAATTGGTGGTTTTAGAATTCTCGAAACCAAACAAATTTCCAATTAAACAAGGATTCAATTTTTATTCGAAATACATCCTTCCTTTATGGGGTAAACTTTTTTCGGGAAGTGAGGCGGCGTACACCTATTTGCCCGAATCGGTTAAACATTTCCCCGAGGGTGAAGCTTTTTTGAAAATCATGACCACCTGTGGATACAATAAGCTTCAAAGTGAACGTTTGACCTTTGGAATCTCATCAATATATGTTGGTACAAAATAGATCTTCGTTTCAAATGAAAAAGTATTTCGCAATCATCCTTCTTAGTTTTTTTGCCTTATCTGAGGTTACGGCGCAAGAAATCAATCCCCTATACGACATTCAGAAAATCCATTTTGGATTTTCAATCATTGGTAACAGTGGTAAATTGAAATACACAACGGCCGAAAACTTTTTAGACGTCGACACCATAAAGCAAATTAATACCAAAAGTTTTCCGGGCTTTGGTGTTGGAGGTATTATGAACATTCGAATGGCCGATCATTGGGATTTTAGAACCATGGTGAACATTCAGTTTGTTGAGCGACATTTGGAATACAAGTTTTCGGGTGGAGATTTGCAAATCGCAAAAATCAATTCAACGTACATGGAAATTCCTTTTTTATTGAAATATAAATCAGAGCGGAATCGAAACTTCCGATTTTATTGGGTGGGTGGAGTTACGTATCGATATGATTTTGCCTCCGACATTCATACGGATCGCAGTAATACAAAGCCAATTGTAGCCCTACAACCAACCACGTATAGCTACGATTTTGGTGCTGGTTTCGATTTCTATTTTGAATACTTTAAATTTTCACCGGAGGTTCGAATTAGCAATGGCTTAGGTAATTCGTTGGTTCAAGACCCATTCATTTACGCCAGTTCACTAACCAGAATGTCGCCCAAACTCATTGAATTTTTTCTTCATTTTGAGGGCTAGCAAATCCACATGAAATTTACCTTAGAAGCCAGTGATGGCGGCGCACGAGCAGGCACTATTGAAACCGATCACGGCAGCATTGAGACGCCAATATTTATGCCCGTTGGTACACAAGGTACCGTTAAGGCAGTAGATCAACCTACTTTAGAATCTAAAATTAAGGCACCCATTATTTTGGGCAACACCTATCATCTCTTTCTTCGGCCAGGAACCGAAATAATTGAACAAGCTGGTGGACTCCATAAGTTTATGAGTTGGAATGGTGCCATGCTCACAGATAGTGGCGGGTACCAAGTGTATTCCATATCCGACCAACGAAAAATAAAGGAGGAAGGAGTTGTGTTTCAAAGTCACATTGATGGCACTAAACACTTGTTTACGCCCGAAAATGTGATTCAAACGCAACGCAGTATTGGCGCCGATATCATCATGGCCTTTGATGAATGCACACCATATCCGTGCCCAAAAGACTATGCTGAACGATCCATGCATATGACCCATCGTTGGTTAGATCGTTGCATGGCAGAAATGAAGAACACACAACCGAAATACGGTTATAACCAAAGCTTGTTTCCCATTGTTCAAGGCAGTGTTTATCCAGATTTGCGTGCTAAAAGTGCAGAATACATTGCGAGTCATAAAGCCGATGGTTATGCAATTGGTGGCTTGAGTGTTGGAGAGCCTCATCAAGACATGTACGAAATGACCAGCCTGGTAACGGGCATCTTACCTAAAGATAAACCACGCTATTTGATGGGAGTTGGAACGCCTGAAAACATCATTGAATGCATCGGTCGAGGAATTGATATGTTTGATTGTGTAATGCCAACTCGGAATGCGCGAAACGGACAATTGTTTACCGCCAATGGCATATTAAACATGCGAAACAAAAAGTGGGAATCAGATTTTTCACCCATTGATCCCGACCTAACGCCCAACTATTCAAAAGCGTATTTGCGCCATTTAACGATTGCTAAAGAGCATCTGGCAGCACAAATATCCAGCACACACAATTTAATGTTTTATTTGTGGTTGGTAAGAACTGCACGCCAAAAGATCTTAGAAGGTAATTTTGAAGCGTGGAAAAAGGAAATTCTTCCAAACATTACCAGAAGATTATAACAACATGAACCCAATAGAAATTTACAATCGTACCAAAACTCTTTCTGATGCGTGTATAAAGGTTGCCTTGCTCATGCCCAATAATCATGCAATGGCGCCCTATGTAAAGGTAGAACTCATTAGGCACTCGAGCGACCTATGCATTTGTACCAGAAGCCTTAAATCTGAGCAAGTTAGCAGTGTTTTTGTAGAACGGTTGAACAAAGCAGTTGACGCTTCCAACGGTTGTGGGTATTGGTTGCAAATGGTGATTGATCAGGCTTTGTTGGATCAACAAGTAATTCTTCCTCTGTTGCATGAAGCCGATAATATGTCGTCTTTGTTTTTGTCAGCCTTGAAAAGAGGACGAAACAAAACCGAATAAATTCAAATGCTCAAAAAAATCGACATCTATATTATCAAGAAGTTTTTGGGGAGCTTTATGCTAACCCTTGGACTCTTTACGATAATAATTGTTGTATTCGATGTATCGGAAAAATTAGATGAATTTGTAAAAAAGGACGTCCCGTTTAAAGAAATCTTTTTCAGCTATTATCTCAATTTTGTACCATTTTTACTCAACCTCTTCAGCCCAATCTTCGTTTTTATTTCGGTAATATTTTTCACTTCTAAACTGGCCAGCAAATCAGAAATTGTTGCCATGCTTTCTGGCGGTATATCGTATACAAGAATGTTAAGACCGTATATGATTGCAGCCTTCGTAATTGCCCTATTTTCTTTTACTCTTAATGCGTGGATTATTCCGAGGTCGGATAAACAACGCGTTGAATTTGAGAATACTTACATTCGAAATTTATCGCACAATTATAAGCAAAACATCAAGCGACAAATTGTTCCGGGTGTTGTGATGACGCTGCAGAGCTACAACTATCTCGACAGCTTTGGATACAAGTTGGAAATGGAGGAGTTTAAAGATGGGCGATTGATTTCCCGACTTTTTGGCGAAAAATTGCGATGGAACGATGAAGCAAATAAATGGCGGGTATCCAATTATCGAATGCGAATCTATAACGAGGATGGGACCGATTCGCTCATTCGTGGATCACATTTAGATACCTTAATACAATTCGACCCCGATGATTTTTTCAGGAAGGAAGAAGATGTTCAGTCGTTCAATATGAATGAGCTCAATCAGTACATAGAGCTCGAAAAAATGCGGGGAACACAAAACGTATTTTTTTATCAAACGGAAAAACAACGCAGATATGGCAGCCCCTTTTCTATGATGGTTCTAACCTTTATTGGGGTCTGTGTTTCATCGATTAAAACCAGGCAGGGCGTGGGTTTAAGCTTAGCCAAGGGCATATTCATCAGTTTCTTCTATCTCTTCATCATTCAATTCTTCAACTCGTTTGGTCAAACCGGCAGCCTTCACCCATTCGTTGCAATTTGGACGCCCAATGTTGCGTTTTTTATTGTTGGATTGATTCTGTATCGGAATACGCAGAAATAGCACTTTCTTCATCGAATCTTCACGAGGTCTAGCACAAACTTCCACCAAAAAAATAGACCTATTTCTCACGAAACAGGTCCTATAGTATTAGTAGTAAGTGAAAACTTTTAGTAGTACGTTTTGAAAATCAATGTTGCTTATGTTTTTTGATAGGATATTTTTAATGAGCTCGAGTTTCTTCCATCATCAATCATAATGAAATAAACTCCAGAAGCTGGTATTTCTTTTATGGTACAGGTTCCATCAAGCTGAAGCACTCCAGTATGAATGCACTGGCCAGATAGATTATAAACTCGCAGTGGAGCATTATGCTCAAATCCTTGGGTTGCAAACTGTCCATTACCAATGGTTTTAATGGATGTAGAATTCTGATTAACAATGCCTAAGGTATCCGAAAAGGTTTCTTCACCAATAACATCCACCTGTTTTACGAAGTATTTGTAATCGCCCGTAAGATCTGAGTTGTAATCTATGTATTCATACACATCGTTTCCGTTATCTCCCGCAGCACACGTGAGAGTTCCAATTACCGTGTTGCCTTGTTCGGTTCCTAACCGATGTACTTCATACAACTTGCACTGATTGCGGTTTGTGGTTTGCCATTGAAGATCGACTTCTTGATCTTTTTGTTCGACCGTAAACGCAATGAATTTATTGCTGAGTGCTAGACTAAATTCGTAGTTGATGGTAGATCCTGCTTCATGGTCAAATCGAGTTTTAGCCGGTATTGAGCCGGTATTGTACGATTTATCATTTCCAATACTTGGGAAGTTGAAATCACCTAAGTGTTGCGCCTTATTGGCAAGGTATAATGTTTGGGTAGTTACATCCAGGTTCGTTGGCAACACTTGGCCATTTTTGTTGTTTGAATACTCGTAATGTCTTAACCCATTTAAAACATAAAGTCCTTTTGGGAAGTTTATAAAACCATTGCTGGAGGTTCCAGTTCCGGTAATTTCATTGCCAATAAAGTTTTGGTCATCTGCAGAATTAACATTCATAAAGATTCCGGCGTTTTCAACTCGATTTCGAAAAAAAGTGTTAAAAGGACCGTTTTTGCCGTGAGAATCGTCAATCACTAGGTTCTGACAAATATTTCCTTCAACCAAATTGAAAAACGGATAATTTCCGTGCATTACAATGTCTCCTGCAAAATCAGAAGGAGTTAAAACCCCCGTCCAATAAGGCTTTGTAGAATAGTTATAGGCAACCACATTTCCATTGGGCCCAGCTTGAAAAAGTATTGAATGGCGCAATCGCTCAAATTGGTTGTTTTCCACCAAACATTCACTCGAGGTATATGCCAAAACCACACCGTAGGCTTTTCCGCCGCCTCCAAAGTCGAAGGCTTCAGTGAAGTACGAACCCGTTATAAGGCTTCGATACGCATATACATTATTAACGTGCGCGTAGTTGCAATACATAGAAGACACTCCAATAACGGCAGCCGACTTAGTGTACTTAAATTGAATATTACTGGTTTGTGCAGTGGTTTGATCTTTTCGCAAGATGGAAAGATTTAATACTCCACAGTTTTCAATTGATTTAATGAGACTGAACTGGGCTTGGTTTTCGGTTCCAACTTTCAATCGAAGCGAAGAGATCAAAAAGATTTGATTTCCATCCACGTGGTCTACTTCAACCAATTGACCAACACTTTCTTTCGCCCACGATGAGGTAACCAGATTTTGGTCGTTGGTTTTGATGCGAATCAAATCACCCGCAGAAAGACCGTGGTTTGAACAGATAATCATGCTCTCAGAAATTTGCGCATTGTTTTCGATGCTCATCCACTGGCCGGTAAGGCTTCCAGTTGCTTCAATTGCATTTTGAGACCCGTTTAAGTTAAAGATTAACTTGGTTTGTTTTGCACCATCTCCCGCTAAAAACACATTTGTTTTAAGCTGAATAGTGGATTGAATCAAGTATGTGCCTTTTGGGAAGTAAACGATACCGCCTTGTGGGCCAAAACTTGAAATGATTTGAGTGAGTAAATTGTCAATGGAGGTCGAGCCTGTAGCATCAGCATTCTGCTGAATTACGTTCACAACATTTGCTACATTGGGCTGAATTTTAGTGTGAGTTGCACTCTGCCAAGTTGTAAAACGTTGATTGTCAACACTCTGCCCGTACAAAGAGGCAAAGGTAAACCATAGAAATAGCATTGTAGTAGTTTTCATACTTCAAATGTAGATAAGTTATTCCAAAAACAAGACAATTTTGTCCAAAAATTAGAAATATGACATTTTGTTTTTTAAAAGTTCATTTCCTATCAACTTTTTAACATCTCCTATTTTGATTGAAACAAAGTGATACGAAAGCGTATTTTTGCCGCAAATTGCAAACGATATGAACATCCACGAATACCAAGCTAAAGAAATATTAAAAACCTATGGAGTTGCCATCCAAGAAGGAAAGGTTGTAGACCGTGTTGAAGATACGGAAGCGGCTGTTAAAGCCTTAAAGGCAGAAACTGGTACGGATTGGGTAGTGGTTAAGGCCCAAATCCATGCAGGTGGACGTGGAAAAGGCGGGGGTGTAAAGCTTGCCAAAAACATGGATGAAGCCAAAGCACGTGTTGGAGATATTTTGGGTATGCAATTGGTTACTCCGCAAACCGGCGCTGAAGGTAAGCGCGTCAATAAGGTATTAATAGCTCAAGATGTGTACTACCCAGGTGCCAATGAGCCAAAGGAGTATTACATGAGTGTACTTTTGGATCGCACCCTCGGAAAGAACGTTATTATTTATACTACCGAAGGTGGGATGGACATTGAGGAGGTTGCAGAAACACATCCAGAAAAAATTCACAAAGAATGGATTGACCCAGCCACAGGTTTAATGCCCTTTCAAGCGCGAAAAATTGCATTTAACCTTGGCCTAACCGGTCAGGCAATGAAAGAAATGGTGAAGTTTGTGAACGCTTTATATAAGGCGTATGATCAAATCGATTCTGCCATGTTTGAAATTAATCCGGTTTTAAAAACCAGCGATGATAAGATTATAGCCGTTGACGCAAAGGTAGACTTAGATGAGAATGCCCTTTATCGTCACCCAGATTATGCGGCTCTGCGCGATGAAGCAGAAGAAGATCCTACAGAGGTAGAAGCTAAGAAGTTTAATTTAAATTATGTAAAGCTCGATGGAAACGTTGGCTGCATGGTAAACGGAGCGGGATTGGCTATGGCTACCATGGATATTATCAAACTTAGCGGTGGGGATCCAGCCAACTTCTTAGATGTTGGAGGTACTGCCAGTGCTGAAACGGTAGAAGCCGGTTTTCGAATCATCTTAAAAGATCCAAATGTTAAAGCCATCCTCATCAACATCTTTGGGGGCATTGTTCGTTGCGACCGCGTTGCACAAGGTGTGGTGGATGCGTATAAAAACATCGGCGATATGCCGGTACCCATCATCGTACGTTTGCAAGGTACCAATGCAGTAGAGGCCAAAAAGATTATTGATGAAAGTGGTTTGAAAGTAAAGTCAGCCATCTTGCTTCAAGAAGCCGCTGATGCCGTAAAAGAGGTTCTTTCCTAAAACGTATGTCTGCCGAGAGAATCCTTCTGCATCGAACAACACCCGATCTACGAAAGATACAAATATTGGTGGATGCTCTCCAAGCAGGCGCCATTATCATCATCCCTACCGATACAATCTATGCCTTGGCATGTGACATGGAAAACAAAAAGGGGGTAGATCAAATTTGCAAACTCCTAGGTAAAAAGCCCAATAAAACCAACCTTTCGCTTCTGTGCAAAGACTTATCGGAACTTTCGTTGTACTGCCGACAAATTCAAAACCCGGTGTTTAAGCTCATGAAACGTCTAATGCCAGGACCTTATACCTTCATTTTAACAGCAAACAATCACATCGCAAAAGTATTTAGAGACAACAAGAAAACGGTTGGTATACGCGTTCCGGATCACGATGTTGTGCATGCCATTCTTGATCGATTAGAACGACCGTTGGTATCGAGTTCCATCCACTCTGAAGATGAAATTTTGGACTATTTAACCGAGCCAGACGACATTTATAACCAATGGAAACATAAGGTTAGTCACATTGTTGACGCCGGTGCGGGAAGCAATATTGGTTCTACTGTAATTGATTGTACCGAGCACGAACCCATTATCATTCGAGAAGGAATGGGCATGGATAACGTCTGATAATCGAACTCAGGTTATTATTCTTTGAGCTGGTAAATCCAATCAGCGATTGCTGAAGACGCTTCGTCGTTTACTGTTAAGCCAATCATTGGTGGGTAATCCGGCCAGTTGCTTGGAAGTGGGTGCGCAATCAGCTCTGCAATTTCTTTGGGTGAGGCGTATTTACCGATCATGGCTGTAAACGGTGGACCGATCAGCTTTCGGTTCAACGTATGGCATCCCAAGCACGTATTTTTTTTAAGTATATAGCGGATCTCATCCGGGATTTCAACGGCTCTTGCATTCCCGTTATTCGTTTCTTTGTTGTCCTTTGATTTTGATGGATTGATAGTGCATGAAGACAAACCGATCGAGAGCATTACTCCAAGCGTCCATAGACCAAAGAACCGCAACATTTGTTAGATGGGTGCAGAAACCTTTAAGATGGATTCAACCATTATGTCCACCTCTGGCCATAGCTTGCTTACGCCATCATCTCCTTTGTGCAAGTCATCACAAATTTTATTTAATGCGCTCACGCTGGGCTCTGCCTTCCAATCACCTAAAGCTATGGTGGTTTTTAAACGCAGCAAGGTGCCTTCAAGTTCGTAATTGGCATCAACTTCATGAGTAACCTCGTTCATAGTAATAGACACGCGTGCCTTGCCGCTTGAGTCTGTTCCATCTACACTTGTGATTGATCCAATGATATTATTTGTGTTCATCATCGTTCCAAAAAAGTACTTAACAATTTTTGCATCCCGATCTGCTTCTTTGCTATCGGTTGATGAGGTGTTAATGTTAAACTGAAGATTTAATAAAATATCTTTAACCGAACCCGCCTTTCCTGGAGTGGCCTGAAACTCTTTAAAAGTTCCGCGAACTCCTTTACGCGCCGTTGTCTTGAAAGCGGTCCAAGTTAAGGTGGTAAAAGATGATTGATATTCGAAAGACTGGCTTACCGATGCCAGTGCTTTTTCATCTTGCTCATTCTGCTTTTTATCGGGTGTACAAGCTGTAAATCCAATAATGAAGCAAAGTGTTATAAGGAAAGTATTATTTCTCATTTGTTTTCAATTAGACTGCAAAATTACGAGGCTCGATGGTAGTACAAAATTTATGTTTCAGATGTAAAAGAATCCTTGATTAGGCATTCTTGCAAAGAGGTGTTAAGTCTTCAGTGTAGTTAAAGACAAGGTTGGTGTAATAATCAGTTTTATATTCAGAATTTTTTATCGGCACTAAGGGCTTACCAGCCCAGACTGCGCAGCAAGTCTGGGTGACACGAGCCTTAAGCGACATACAGATAATCCAATAATTTGAACTCAAATTCACCTCACATGGAGGTGTTTTGTACCTCACTTAACCTTTGTTGAATACTCAGCATAACGATTTGGTCGCTCCCAAAACTTATAGAAATAGAATTTGACTTACTGCAAAAGTCATATAAAACCAAAAAAAACTATTAAACAAAAAGCGACTTCCTCCCATACTTGCTGCAAATTGGGCAAATAGATGGATTGTGTCCTCGAGCAGGACAATGCTCCCTTCCAAAATAAATAATTTTAAGATGCATGTCGTTCCAACGATCTTCTGGAATAAGTCGCTTTAAATCTTTTTCGGTTTGCTCAACATTTTTTCCTGTGCTCAAACCCCAACGGTAGGCCAATCTGTGTATGTGTGTGTCGACCGGAAAAGCTGCGAAGCCAAAGGCTTGCGACATTACAACCGAAGCAGTTTTGTGCCCAACCGCGGGCAAGGCCTCTAAGTCTTTGAAATTGGCCGGAACCTCACCATTGTGCTCATTAATGAGAATGTGACTCAAGCCATATATCCCTTTCGATTTCATGGGCGATAACCCACAAGGTCGGATGATGTCTTGAATTTCATCAACACTCATTTTAACCATGTCGTATGGGTTGTCGGCGCGGGCAAAGAGCATCGGGGTAATGATGTTAACACGAGCATCGGTACACTGGGCAGATAATAAAACAGCAATTAATAGCGTGTAAGAATCTTTATGTTGCAGCGGAATTTCGGGATTTGGATAAAGCGCATCTAAAATGGTTAAGATATCGTTAACTTTTTCTGCCTTAGTTCGCATAATTTGTAAAGTGAGTTATATTTGTCTCTGTGGTCTCAAAAGTACGTAATTGATTAAATCCTTCTTAACTATTCTGGCTGTAAGTGTTTCCTGTTTGGGTTTTACTCAAAATGGGCTGGATGCTAAGCCAAAAAAGGTGAAGGAAATACACATTGGTGTGGGGCATTTTGTTCAATGCCTTAATCAACCTCAGAGCCTGAGTACGTTCAATAAACTTTCAAGCCTCAGCCTAAGTCATTCTGATTTTCACCGATTTAAGTGGGGGATGAAGGATGCAATTGTTCGAGAATATCAATTTGGAGCCGCCTTTGTTCAATTGCAAAGAAAGAACTTAAGGTTTGAGCGATTGATCGGTTTGGATGTAAGCGCTCAATTTAATCACAGCTACCTTTTTACAGGCTTACAACTCGAATTGTTGGAGTCGAATACGGTAGAAAATGTAGAAACACAAACCATTCTTGAAGATTTAAATGTTGGTGCGTATTTTCATGATGTGCTCCTTCTACGTCCGTCATATGAGTTACGGCTGCATCTCAATAGACGATTAAATATTAAATCTTCGGCTCGGATCGGCATTGGCGTACCCATTCAGAACCTCCTTCAATACAACACGGTTCAGGCCCGATTAACGCGTACCTTGGTTGATGGTGAGGTCGTTTCGGAAGAGCGCAGTGAATATGTTCAAGGCGATGAAGTTTTGGCTCAACAAAGTTTCGGTCTGCTGCTTCAACCGCTTTTAAACGCAGGTATTGAACTTCGGGTTTACGATTATCAACCCATTTTCTTAAGCTTGGAGGCCAGCATTGGCAAACAATTTACAACGTATCAATCATTTTCTACATCTTGGATGTATGGCGCTGAACTTAAGCTAATTACAAGGTTTTAATCTTCACCCAACGCCTAAAAGTATTTGCTCAGATCACCAAGTTCCAGCGGTTTGTAGAAAAATTTGAACCGCGACCAATCCGTAATTTTCAAAATATTTTCTGGAGTAAAAGGTTCCGAATGAACCACATCAATCGGTATAAAGTTGCCATCATATCCCAAGCGCATGGACTCCATTTGTCCTTTTACAACATCTATTTCCAACAAAACCTCTTGATGGCCAAAATCTTGTAACTGAGCCTTAAACTTAGGCGAATACCCATAATTCCAATCCCAAGTATTGAACTTCTCATCAACCAACTTGCCAATCTCACGTGCATCTACGTCCGTAATGTTATAATTTGACGCACCGTAGTTGTGAACCAAATGATTAAACAATCCACTTTTAAATTCGGTAAGATTAATAGGTGGATTTAAATAAGCTTCCAAGTTTGCAACCTCACTTCGAACGGAGGCAATGGAGTGGCCTTCGAAGTGGATGGTTTCTTTGGGTTGTATTGCGCCTTTTAAGCTGCTCAGGTTCGCATTAAACAACAAAGTGCCGTGGTGTAATACGCGCTTTCTCCTTTGATCAACATGTTCGGCATTTCCTGATACCTTGAAACCATTCAGTAATAAATCGTTCCTGCCACTGTACGTTACCGGTAAGTTTATGGTGTGCAGATAGGCCATAACTGGCCGCAGAAACTTCTCAAAATCAATGAGTTTGGTCTTGTCTTTAAGGTTCTTAATTAAGCAGAAGTTTAAATTTCCGGGCCCGTGATAAACCGTACCACCACCGCTTAAGCGCCGATGTACTTCAACGTTATTTGATTTGCAAAAAGCTTGATTGGCCTCATAAAAAGCGTTTTGATGTTTACCCAAAACTACGCTTGCTTCGTTTTCATAAAGAAAGACAACATCCTCTGTTTTTTGCTGCAGAAGAAATGCTTCCGTTGCCAGATTATATGCTGGATTGGTGGTTCCGCTTAATAAGGCAATGGCCATAGTTCTTTAAATCGTACGTGTTTTTAATCCCTCGGCCAAGGTTGCCAGCTGTGATTTAGAGCGCTTGGTTTGGAGGGATTCCAAGATGGTTTCCGACTTGTGGTAATACGAATCTATTAATTCGAGTAAGTGAATGTCGGATTTGTTGGATCGAAACGTGTTTTGGAAATAGAATATTTTGTCTTTTGCCTGCTCGCTCTCCGCTTTTAACCATTTATTGGCTCTTGATTTTTCAGAACCCGACAAAGCGTTCATTGTATGAATGAAGAGCAAGGTTTTCTTGTTTTCAAGGATATCACCACCCACTTGTTTCCCAAAGGTTGCCGGGTTTCCGAACGTATCTAAGTAGTCGTCCATGAGCTGAAATGCCATTCCAACGCAAAGACCATATTCGTATAAAAGATCCGCATCTTTTTTAGAGGATCCAGCCAAAACGCCTCCAGCTTTTAAGCTATAACCAATTAGAACAGAGGTTTTTAACTTGATCATTTCCAGATAGGCTTCTTCATCAACATGTTTTTGTCGGGCAAATTCCATGTCGTATTGCTGACCCCGACAAACATCTTCGGCCATTTGGTCAAAATCTCGAATGATTCTATTTTTCTGATCCATTGGAGCAGAAAGTTCGTGCAAGAGTTTATAAGCTCGAACCAACATCATATCGCCACTTAAGATGGCAGTGTCTGTACCGTTTCGTAAATGAACGGTCTGTTTTCCTCTTCTCAATGGAGCATCGTCCATGATGTCGTCGTGCATGAGGGTAAAGTTGTGGAAGATTTCAACGGCATGTGCCAACGGCAACGCTGATACAATGTTTTCATCGAACAAATCATAACCAATTAATACCAGTATGGGACGCGTCTTTTTGCCGCTCAACGATAGTAAGTAATTGGCGGGTTCAAATAAGCTGACCGGACTTCCTGTTAATGGATTGTTGGTTTGATAGGAGGTGTAAGCTCGTACAAATTCTTCAATCTTTTCTTGCATGCTACGCTAGGCTTAAATCTACGGTTCGTTTGTTCATATTTGTTTTCTTGATTCGAACATTCAGCTTATCACCTAAGCTCAATTTAACACCAGTTCTTTTTCCCATTACGCTCATATCCTTTTCGTTGAACTCATAGAAATCGCCTTTCATATCGCTTATTCGCAACATGCCTTCACAGTGATTGTCGTCCATTTCAACGAAAATACCCCAATCGGTTACTCCCGTAATAAAGCCCGAAAAGGCTTCGCCAATATGTTTGGATAGGAATTCTGTTTGTTTGTACTTAACCGATGCGCGTTCTGCTTGTGTAGCCTTAACTTCCATCTTAGAGCTGTGGCTGCATTGTTTTTCCATCTCATCCACTCCAACCGTATTTTTTTTGGCTTGATATGCTTCCAAGGCTCTGTGAACCATTAAATCTGGATATCTCCGAATTGGGCTGGTAAAGTGAGTATAATAGTCGAAGGCCAACCCAAAATGCGACGTGTCTTTGGTGGTATACTTTGCTTTTTCCATGCTTCGAATGGCCAACGGATGCAGCAAGTTAGCTTCTGCTCGTCCTTCTGATGCTTCCACCATCGAATTGATCGAATTGCTTATTGCCAGATGACTTTCCGTTTTGATATCATAGCCAAATTTTTTGGCGGTTTGAATGAAAAATGCCATTTTTTCAATGTTGGGCGCTTCGTGCACTCGGTACGTCATGGGCTTGCCTTTGTATTCGGTAAACGCATGTTTTGCAACCGTTTTATTGGCCAACAACATAAAATCTTCAATCATCTTATGGGCATCCACACGAACCTTTTTAATCACTTCTATTGGAACTCCATCGGGATCCAACTTAAATTTGTATTCATCGCTTTCGAACGATATGGCACCGGCTTTAAAGCGCGCAGCACGCAACTTGTGTGCAATGGCATTTAGGTTTTGAATCTCTTTTTTATACTCATCCGATTTTCCTTCAATCACTTCCTGCGCTTCTTCGTACGAGAATCGGCGATCGGAATGAATCATAGTTTTCGTTATCTCGTAGGCCAATATCCGGCCTTCAGCATCTAGATTAAAGATGATTGAAAATGCCGGACGGTCAACATTTGGTTTTAACGAACACAAGCCGTTCGACAAACGCTCTGGCAACATGGGGATGGTTCGATCCACCAAATACACTGACGTTGCTCGATCAAAAGCTTCATCATCCAACATAGTACCCGGACGAACATAATGACTTACGTCGGCGATGTGGACGCCAATTTCGAAGTTGTTCGGGTTGATTTCTCGGTACGAAATGGCATCGTCAAAATCTTTGGCATCAGCGGGATCAATCGTGATTGTAAGCGTTTTACGAAAATCTTTGCGTTTATTGATTTCGTTTTCTGACAAGTTTTCCGGGAAGGCTTCTGCTTCCTCGATCGTAGCTTCGTTAAATTCGGTGTTAAATCCAAATTCGGCTACAATGGCATGCATTTCAGTATTGTGCTCTCCGGCCTTACCCAATACTTTTATAATTTGTCCAAAAGGGTTGTCAACGTGGGTAGGCCAATCCAAGAGTTCAACCACTACCTTATCGCCATCCATGGCCTTATTTAGGTATTCTTTCGAAATGAAAAAATCAACGTGGATTTTGCTGTTATCGGGCACCACAAAGGCAAAGTTTTTCATCTTTTGCACCGTTCCAACAAACTGAGTCCGAGCTCGTTTTATAACTTCAATGATCTTTCCATCTGGTTTTTTACCCTTTTTTTGATGGAGGAGCTCAACCGTTACTGTATCGCCGTTAAAGGCAGGCCCAGTCATGGATGGACTAATGCGCACATCATCTTCAAATTCTTCAACAGCAACATAGGCACCTCCTCGATGGGTCATATCTACCACACCTTCAAAAATGCTAAAGGATGGAACGTATTGATATTTTCCAGGAGACACTTCTTCAATGATGTCTTCTTTCTCCATCACCTGCAAGATCTTCATGATGTCGGTTCGAACTTCTGGGCTCACAATGTCGAGGCCATGTGATACTTGTTTGTAATTAAGTGCCGTCCGCGGATGATTCCTGAAATACTCGAGTACGAGTCGGTAGTTGTTTGGCAGTTTATGAGGTAATTTACCTTTCTTTTTTTTCTTTTTATCCAAAGTACTACAAAGTTACGTTAGATTGAGATAACACGGAAGTAGGTGGACTTGTTCTTGTCAACAGACTAATAAATATGAATTATGAATGGAATGTCTTTGCCGAGGCGAATCAAACTCAATAGCAAACTCAAATTCAATGAAATTGTGTTTAAACCACGTTCAGTCTTGTTGATACGGCAGTGCCTATCTTGATGGTTGATACATGTATGAGATGACCAGCTTTTATTGTTAAACGTAGTTGCGTTCCCACCAAAGCCGTCATCCTGAACTTGTTTCAGGATCTTCGTTAACCCAGCACGATGCTCACCGAACCATTGGCCACATCAACCTTCAACCTCCATTTTAAACTGCTAGGCACCATTAACAAAGATCCTGAATTGAATTCAGGATGACTTTTTTTGGTAGATGTCGTCCTGATTAGTCATTCTGATCTGGTTTCAGAATCGTTTCAGGATCAATGTCAATGTCAATCTCAATGATATTGTGGTCAAACCATCTTCTGTATGGTTGATTAGCTAGACTTCTCTTGATACTCACTACTTGATACTTAATAACTGATACTCATTACTTTTTCAAACCATAAACCATAAACCATACGTGTCCGCCGAAGCGCAGCGAAGGTGGAAACCATAAACCCGAAACCCTTTAACCATTTAATGCTGATGCCCCATCAACATCTTAGTATAATCATGCTCCGGATGGGTAGATATCTTTTCGGATGAATCCAATTCTACGATTACGCCTTTTTCTAATACGGCTATTCGGTCGCAGAAATAGCTAACCACATTTAAATCGTGGGAGATGAAAACATAGGTCAACTTCCGATTTCGCTTTATTTGATTGAACAAGTTTAAGATTTGGGCTTGAACCGAAACATCCAAAGCCGAAACCGACTCGTCGCATATAATCAGCTCAGGCTCAACGGATAAGGCACGGGCAATGCTAATACGTTGGCGCTGTCCACCCGAAAAAGCATGCGGATATTTGTTGAATGATTCTTCAGTTAAACCTACTTCAATCAGCAAATCCGACACCTTGACCTTCGCCTCTTTTTTGTTTTTGGCCAAGCCGTGCACCAACATCGGTTCAGCAATGGTTTCGCCAACGCTCATATTTGGATTTAACGATGAATACGGATCTTGAAAGATCATCTGCACCTTGCGCGCAAATCGTTTTCGGTTTTGATCCAACGGCGTTCCTTCAAATAAGATTTCGCCTGAGTCGTAATCCAATAGTTTCATCAAGATCTTAGCCAGTGTACTCTTTCCACACCCTGATTCTCCAACCAAGCCCAAGGTTTCGCCCGAAAAAATATCTAAATCAATGCGTTTAAGTGCCACGGTTACCTGTTTGCCTTTGATGTACGACTTACTCAGGTTTGTGATGGACATTAGCGGCTTTTCTTGATCTATCAACACCGGTTGTAAACTTCGTATGGCCGTTTTTTTAGCCACAAAAGCATTGCCATCAAAGTTGGCTAAATCGGCTATGGTCGGTAAATAACTGGCTCGCTTATTAAAGGTGGGCTGACACGACAGCAAACCCTTGGTGTATTCGCTTTTTGGATGATTCACAACCTCTTCGGCCTTGCCTTGCTCAATAATTTTGCCTTGGTACATCACTACCAAATAATCTACCGTATGCTTAATGAGGTTTAAATCGTGCGAAACCAAGATCAATCCGGCGCCACGGGTCTTACATCCTTCAACCATCCGATCTATAACAGCCTGCTGCACCACCGAATCGAGCGCGGTAGTGGGTTCATCGGCAATAACCAAATCTGGGTTGTTGGCCAACGCCATTGCAATCATTACCCGTTGTCGCTGACCACCGCTCAATTGATGTGGATAAGATGAATATGCGCGCTCCGGATCGGGCAAGCGCATTTCTTCAAAGAGGTGGATTACTTCTTTTTTTACATCAGCCTTGGTTACGTTTTGGTGCGCCAAGATCATTTCTTCCACTTGTTTGCCGCAGGTAAACAATGGGTGGAGGGCGGTCATGGGTTCTTGAAAAACGTACGAGATGTGATTTCCGCGCAAAGTGGCAAGCTCTTCGTCTGAGCAAGTGTGTAGAGCCTTTAATTGCATCGACTCACAGCTAAAGTCCACACGTTTTGCTTTGAGTTTTGCTCCGTCAATTAACTGAGTAACGCTCAGCAGCGAAACGCTTTTCCCAGATCCCGATTCACCAACAATTCCCACAATTTCTTTTGGACGAACTTGCAGCGAAAAGGAAGTAACAACTTCATTATCAATGCCGTTGGCATCGGCAAATGCCACCGAAAGTTCTTCAATACTAAGAAGCGGACGAGATGAACTCATCGAATCCGATCCAAAGATTTAACTAAGTCGTTGTCTCGTTTTATGGCTCGATACGCCAGAAAGTTTAGAATGACAATGGATAAAGGAATGGCTGAAGCAGCCAAGAATTTCCGATGCGATTCAACTTCGGTGTACAAATTTGCAACGCTGTAAAAATACATGGAATAAAACACGATGACCAAGAGGGCAAAGTTTACCCAAACCAAACGCATTTGCATGCTTCGTTTTTTATAAAAGAAGATGATGGCCAAACTTAAAAAACCAAGCGCTCCTAAAAAGTACATGAGATTCATGTTTTGAAAGGAGTCCGTGTTCTTATCTGCATCGGTAACATCCGTCGAATTGTAATCCACCACAATCTGCACGGCATCATTGCTTACGGTTCCTTCTTCCTGATAATACGGAATATCAAAAAACAGCAAAGACGCACATATTAATGCGATGACAAAGAGGTAGATGGATTGTATTCGTTGGATCATGGAGCAAAATTAAGAGGAAGTTGAGAATGGAGGGCACATTAAATTTGAGAATGATGGAAAATATAGAAATGAATGATCAATGGTTGAGGGTTAATGAAGGATGCATTCTAGAAGAAACCAATTCGACATTCAAAAATCAACATTTAAAATTTCCCAACCTGCTTTCAACGGACCAGCAACATAGTTCTTCCTTTTTAAACAAATTTGGATAGCGGTAATTTTGTTTAAATTCGTTTGGAATGAATAAATCAATCGCATTTGTTCTCCTAATTTTAAGAATACTGGTTTCTGCAGAGGCGCATTCTCAGCTAACCTGTGCGACCATTAATTAAATGCCTCGCCAAAATACCAGCGTTTGGAAATGGAACAAGATAGCCTTAACCTAGAACAAACGCTGTTCTACCAAATATTTAGCGACGAAATAGCTGTAATCAGTTACAATTTGTTAAATCTGGATTCGGCCTCTTTGAAAGAGCGACGTTTCAAACTGGATAGCTTAAAACAAAATCTGCAAAACTTCCAAACTTCTATGGTCGAAAGAACTTCAGAAATCTATTTCAGCATGAATAGTATAAGTGATTCAGTTTTTACAATGAGTCAAATTTATTGCGCCAAACATCAACTGGTAATTGAGGATGATGACCTTATTGCTTCCAAACGTGCTTGTGACAGCTATGTGGATATAACGCCTGAAATGAAAATTCTTGTTCTGGAATCGCCATATTTCAATTAGCAAACCTCCGTTAATGATCAATAGTTAATGGTTATAACCTGAGTTCGATTCATATTTTGAATTCAGAACGCTTGTGAACAGTGAGTTTCGAGTAATTTTTACGATGAAAATCGCTTTTCACAAGTGTTAAAGCGGACTTTTGTATATAAAACCCTATTAGCTTCGTTGAAATCAGTCGGTTTATAAACATAAACCTTTCTGTTTTCGCCTTACTACTTGGGTTCTATACAAATCTGAATTTGAAAAGATTAATCGAACTCAGGTTTAAAGGTTAATGAAGGATGCATTCCTGAATAAGCCAATTCAACATTCAAAATTTAAAATTCAAAATTTCTAAACTAAAGGTTGATTAATACGTAATATTTGATTCAACCCCAATTAGTAAGATAGCTTTTTGTCTTTTTAAATACCTTTGCCTGAAATAGCATTTCATGAAAACAGCCTATATAATTGATGCCGTTCGAACGCCCGTTGGTAAGTTTGGTGGAAGCCTGGCAACCGTTCGGCCGGACGACCTTGCCGCCCACGTAATTAAAGCCATCATTGCCCGAAATCCAACGTTGGATGTTGAACAAATTGAGGATGTAATTATGGGTGCCGCCAACCAAGCGGGAGAGGATAATAGAGATGTTGCCCGAATGGCGGTGTTGATGGCTGGTTTGCCAATTACCGTGCCGGGTGTTACCGTTAATAGGTTGTGTGCCAGTGGATTACAAGCCATTGGAGATGCGGCCAAAAATATTTTTTGCAACCAAGGTGAGATCTTTTTGGCGGGCGGGGTAGAAAGCATGACGCGCGCTCCCTTTGTAATGGCCAAGGCAAATTCGGCCTTCGATCGGAATCCCGAAATTTATGATACTTCGATTGGATGGCGATTTACGAACCCCAGGTTGGCTGCTGAATATCAACCCTTTGCCATGGGCGAAACTGCCGAAAATGTGGCTGAAAAATTTGGAATTAGCCGGGAAGATCAAGATGAGTTTTCTCATCAAACTCAGATGGAATACGACCAAGCGCATCGCACAGGAAGGTTTGAAGACGAATTGGTTTCTGTTGAGATTCCTCAACGAAAGGGAGATCCAATCATTTTTGATAAAGACGAACACCCTCGCTTAAGTTCAATTGAAAAGTTGGCTGCTCTAAATCCTGCCTTTCGTAAAGGTGGAACGGTTACCGCCGGAAATTCTTCGGGCATCAACGATGGCTCGGCTATGCTGCTCATGGCTTCTGAAGAAGCAGTTAAATCCATGAATCTAAACCCAATGGCTCGCGTGGTGAGCATAGCTGTTACGGGCGTTCACCCAGATATTATGGGCATTGGACCCGTTTCTGCAACGGCGAAAGCCTTGCAACGAGCCGGATTAAAAATAGAAGACATCGACCTCATAGAACTCAATGAAGCCTTTGCAGCACAAGCCTTGGCCTGTGCCCGTGAAATGAAACTTGATATGAACAAGGTGAACGTAAACGGTGGATCCATTGCCATCGGGCATCCATTGGGTGCCAGCGGCGCACGTATTTCCACCACCCTTTTACACGAAATGGTTAAACGAAAGTCGAGATACGGCTTGGCAACGATGTGTGTTGGTGTGGGACAAGGAATGGCAGTGATTTATGAAAACCTTCGTCGTTAATTAGCTTATAATCAATACTCTGTGAGCAGATACTTTATCGAACTCTCGTACAATGGCACGGATTTTCACGGCTGGCAGCGCCAACCTAACAGTGTTACGGTACAAGAAACCATTGAATTTGAACTTTCAAAAATTTATGGGGAAGAAATTAAAATAATGGGCTGTGGAAGAACGGATGCCGGCGTTCATGCCCAACAATTCTTTATGCATTTTGATACCGAAGTGGAGTATAAGAAGCAAACCTTGTTTCGACTCAACAAGATGCTGCCAAATGCCATTGCCTTGCATCGTGTGTTTAAAGTACCCAACAAGTTGAGTACTCGATTTGATGCCATTGAACGCACGTATCACTTCCACATTTCTTCTCAAAAAGATGCGTTTAAACATCCATTTCAATATTGGTCGAACCGTACCTACAACATGGCCGCAATGAACGAAGCAGCAATGTATTTGCTTGGAAACCAAGATTTTACATCCTTTTGTAAGAGTCATGCGCAGAATAAAACCATGATGTGTACCGTTTCGGAAGCGCATTGGATCGAAGAACAACACGAGTTGAAATTTGTGATTACGGCGAATCGTTTTTTACGAAACATGGTTCGAGCCATTGTTGGAAGCTTGCTTTCGGTTGGTTTGGGTAGGATGAGCATCGAAGAATTTAAAAATGTGATCGATGCACAAGATCGAAGAGCTGCAGGTGCATCTGCTCCGGCAAACGGATTATTTTTGCACCGCATTACCTACGATCAATCCAGGTGGATTGAATTAGAACCCTGAGTTTGAGCAGCGTAACAAATAATACAAAAGATAAAACCGGAGAAGCGCTTGATTTGCCGCTCTTATGGCGAATTGTCAAGCTGGCCAAACCCTATAAGACCTACGGAATTTTAGCGGCTCTAACCACGTTAATTCTTGCGGTTATTGTTCCGGCACAACCCATCATCATCCAACGAACCATCGACAATTACGTGGCTATTGGAGATTTGGAAGGACTCAACTTTATGTTGATTATCTTATTATCCATCCTCGTTTTTCAAACCATCATCATGTTTTTTAATACGTACTTAACCAATTGGTTGGGGCAAATGGTTGTGAATGATTTGCGGATGACGGTGTACAATCACCTTACCCGTTTGAGAGTTAAGTTTTATGATAAAACCGCCATAGGCACCATGGTAACCCGAAGTGTTTCGGATGTTGAAACCATTGCCAGCATTTTTTCGCAAGGGGTAATAACCATTTCTGGAGATTTGTTGCAATTGTTGGTTATTACCATCGTAATGTTTGTTACGGATTGGAAGTTGTCGCTCATTTGCCTTTCGGTTTTGCCGTTGCTTTTTTACGCATCCAACCAGTTCAGAAAGGGTGTTAAGTCGGCCTTTCAACAAGTTCGAACGCAAATATCCCGATTAAACTCCTTCGTTCAAGAACATATATCTGGCATGGGCGTTGTTCAAATATTTAACCGGCAAGATGTTGAATATGAGAAATTTAAGAAAATTAACTACCTTCATTTCCAGGCCAATAAAAAGGCGGTTTTTCACTACGCCATCTTCTTTCCAATTGTAGAGATCATTACGGCGACGTCCATTGGGATGTTGATTTGGTATGGTTCTAAAAACGCCGTTGACGGATCGGTTAGCCCGGGTACCATCGTGGCTTTTATATTGTATCTCAACATGTTTTTTAGACCGCTGCGATTAATTGCAGATCGGTTTAACACCATTCAAATGGGCATGGTAGCATCAGAGCGGATTTTTAAACTCATTGATGATCACACGCACGACGAAGTTGGTGGAAAGTTTGCTGAAGAAATCAAAGGTTCCGTTCAATTTAGCAAGGTAAACTTTGGTTACAATGTCAACGAACTGGTTTTGAAAGACATAAGTTTCGACGTTCCAGTGGGGAAAACGCTGGCCATTGTTGGGTCTACGGGCTCGGGAAAATCAACCATCGTAAATCTCTTAACCAATTTTTATCCCATCGAAAATGGATCGATTCAAGTAGATGGCGTTGAGATCAGTGATTGGGACTTGGCCTCGTTGCGTGGTCAGCTTGCCTTTGTTTTACAAGATGTTTTTCTTTTTTCGGGAAGCATTCGAGATAATATTAAGCTATTAAAACCACAGATTACGGATGAGGAAATGATTGCGGCATCGAAAGAAATTGGTGCACATCGGTTTATTTCTGGTTTGGAAGGTAGATACGATTTCAATGTGATGGAACGTGGATCATCCTTATCAGTTGGGCAACGACAGCTGATCTCTTTTGTTCGCGCTTTGGTCTTTAATCCTCGAATTTTGATCTTAGATGAAGCAACCTCATCAGTCGATTCAGAAACGGAAAGTCTCATTCAAGATGCGATCTCCAAGTTGATGAAAAATCGAACATCCATCGTTATTGCCCACCGATTAAGCACCATTCGCAATGCCGACCAAATTATGGTGCTTGGCAAAGGAAGGATCTTAGAAAAAGGCTCACACCACGATTTGATGGTTAAAAATGGAGTATACGCCGATATGCTTGAAAAACAGCAGCTGAGCATTGTAGACTAATAGATTTTTAGACTGAAAGATTTTTAGACTGAAAGATTTTTAGACTGAAAGATATTTAGACTAGAAGCAATGAAGATCGATTAAACTACATAAAAAGCGAGTCTATCCCGTATTTTGTGTTTGACTAAAAAATCAACATATTAGTTTGCAGGGTTAATTCTTTCTTCGAAGTAAATATACAATTGATTATACACTTGGCTCCAGCCCATTCTGGATTT
>JBLHHI010000043.1:0-25158 GCA_047614125.1 Bacteroidia bacterium
TCCTAAAAATGTGGTTGAAAGTCCACTTTTTACAACAAACCGCCACTCTAATGGAAACTATTATGCGCCTTATATCATATCCGCTTACAATGCCGCGCCAATAAAACTAATTGCTTGTAAACTAAGGAAGAATTGGAAGACATGTGATGTTGAAGATGGGCATATTGAATTTATTGACTGCGTGATTTATGATAATCTTCAAAAGTATGGCATCTATGTAAACGGTGGTTTTGGCACTATTTTTAAATCATATGGGAAAGTCAAAAACTGCAGATTTATGAATAATGAGTATGGTAGTTTTTATTTTGGAGGAAATTTAAACTTTTCAGACCCTGGAATTATTGATAGCTGCTATTTTGAAAACAACCAATTAGAAATTGTTCTGAATAGCACAAGAATTCCAGTGCGCAACTGTACATGGAAGAATAACAAATGTGCTGTGTTGGCTTTTGGTGGAGATAACCGACAAACAATTGAAAATTGCGTTTTTGATGGCACCTATGGGACGTGTCCCAGAGGAGGTGATATCCGTGTTTTTGGCGATGCCAGTGAAGCCGTAGTTAAGAACTGTGTATTCAAGAACAAGTCTTCTTATATAACATCAGCTACAATTGATGGCGGCAGTCCAACCTTTGAAGGCTGCATATTTAGGGATAACATTTATGGTCCGTATCTAGCACCAGGATCAACGGATGGTAGGTTTGTAAATTGCCTTTTTACTGGTAACCAACTTTCACTTCCTGCGGCATCTGACGTTACAGTCATCAATTCCAGTTTTGTAAATAACATTCATCAAATTAAGGATCCAAATAACGCAGCGGTTGTAGACTCTGCATCGGGTGCCGCCGTCAGCACGGGAGGGAAGTTTACTTTTTACAATACCCTGTTTTGGGGTAATACCGATTATTTTGGAAGGATCAATAATTTCACCATCAGAACAGGTCAAACGGATCAAAAATTCTACAACTGCATCATTGAAGAAGGTCAAAAATCAATATACAAAGAAGGTGACCGCAACTATTCATTTTCTGGTTCTATGGTAGACTGCGACTCAGCAGCCCCAACATTCATTAACCCAAGCAGTTCAAATTTCCGCCTCAAAACAGATTGTTCTGGAACCTCAATAGGTTTTAACATGGGCTATGATCAACCCATAGCCATGTCGTATTTAGGGGTTTCTTACTCAGACATCTTAGCTCAGATTAACACAGACTTAGATGGTAAGGCTAGAGTATATGATGGTCTTCCAGATGTAGGTGCCTACGAAATTCAGGCCCTAGCCAATCGCATTGATGTAGTAGATACCTTGGTGGATGCATCCAGCTGTGCCGAAGGCCAAATAAGTATATATGGTTCAGCGAATACAATAGGCCTGCTCACCGAATGGCAAAAATGGGATGGCACGAAATGGAAGTTTGTCTCAAACGCAGACCAGCCTGTTGTACTTGCACCAGTCACCGCATCAGATAGCGGGGCGCAATACCGCATATCATGGATTAATGGGTGCAGCGTCTCAAAAATTTCTGATACCGCAACAGTCCACGTTTTTACACCAGCAAGCTATAAAATCACTTCAGATTCGCTACGCATTACCACAACCGAAACCATGGTGTTGGTTGGTCCAAACAATTTTACTACCTACCAATGGAGCAACGGAAAAACAACCAAAGACATCACCATTGATGGCGCCAACTTAGGCCTTGGTGATCATACATTCAACCTGGAAGCGATTGATGCCAACGGTTGTTCATCATCAGATAGCATTACCATAACGGTTACCAAGCACATTGGTATCGGTCAACTTGCAGAATCAGGTTTATACATTTATCCAAATCCAAGCAAGGGTCAGCTCAACTTTTCCCAGCCCTTTTTTGGTCAATGTACCATCACAGACTTGATGGGCAAGGTAGTGTACAATGAGGAAGCACAAGGCTTAACTACTTTAAATGCAACCCACCTTAAAGAAGGAACTTATATAATTAGTCTTATAGATACAGAAGGCAATATGTTGCGATTGAAGATGGTGATGATTTGATGGAGAATTGATGATTGACCATGGATGATGAAAAGTGATTGCTTTCAACGAAAACCGTCATTCAGAGGAGCTTTGCGAAGAAAGAGTCGGTCTTGTAAAAAGATGTTTAAGGCAAAGTCCGAAGAATCTTTTGATCGAATCCGTGTGTTTCTAAAAGATTCCCACCAAAGGCGGGCAGGCTTTCGGTTAACTTTTATTGGTCATTGGACTTCGATTCATCATTTTCAAAAGTTAAACCTCTAAATGACGCGTTGTGGCAAACCAACCCCCAAACGGCTTTGTCACTCGGCTGGAGCCAAGCGACTGCGCCTCACGATGTCGAAAGTTGCACGCAACCGTCATTCAGAGGAGCTTTGCGAAGATGGAGTTGGTTGTGTAAAGAGGTGTTGAAGCAAAGTCCGAAGAATCTTTTGATCGAATCGTCATTCAGAACCACCTTTACGCAACGCAGTGAAGCAAAGTGGTGAAGAATCTGTTGATCAAGCCACTTTTGCCTTCAACAGATTCCCACCAAAGGCGGGCAGGCTTTCGGTTAACTTTTATTGATCATTGGACTTCGATTCAACATTTTCAAAAGTTAAACCTCTGAATGACGCGTTGTGGCAAACGTGATCAAAGCCCCGCAGGGGCTAACTATAAACCATAAACCCGAAACCAAATAACTAATGACGTTAGTCAAACAACTGCTCAATATCGGTAGACGTAAGTTGTTTTAAATACGATTCTTCTGTTTTAATGAGCGACGAACTGAGGTTTTTCTTATGCTCTTGGAGCTTCACTATTTTATCTTCAACCGTATTGCCCGTAACAAACTTATAACTGAAAACACGTTGCGTTTGACCAATCCGATGGGTTCGATCGATGGCCTGTGCTTCTGCAGCTGGATTCCACCACGGATCCAACATAAAAACATAGTCGGCGGCCGTGAGGTTTAGTCCGAAGCCACCCGCTTTTAACGAAATGACAAAGACCCGTTTGCTCGAGTCTTCCTGAAATGATTTCACCTGAATGTTTCGCTGCTTTGCCGGGGTACTTCCGTCCAAATAACAAAAGCCAATGTTTTGATCGTTTAACCACTTTACGTACAGTTGCAAATGCCCTACAAATTGCGAGAACATCAATACTTTGTGATCTTCTTCTAGCGCCGTTTCCAACATCGAAACCACTTGCTCGAACTTACCCGATTGATGCTCATATTCTGGATTGCATAAAACCGGATGGTTGGCAATTTGCCTCAGCTTTGTTAAACCCGAGAGCAGATGAATTCTTGATTTACCCATGCCCAGTTTTTGTATGGAGTCTAGAATCAAGTTTCGATACGTCGACTTTGTTTTTTCGTATACGTCCGCTTGTTCATCGGTCATATTGCAATAGACCACTTGTTCTGTTTTAGAGGGCAAATCATCGGCAACTTGCATCTTTGTACGGCGCATTACAAAGGGTTTAATCAAATGGTGTAACAAGTTGGTTTTCTCCACATCGTGTTGTTTTTCGATTGGGTTTGCAAACTTAGTAACAAAGCTTTTATGACTTCCCAACATGCCAGGGTTTATAAAGTTCATTTGCGACCAAAGGTCAACAACAGTATTTTCAATAGGCGTTCCAGTAAGCGTAATACGTTGGTTTGAAGGGATTTGTGTGATATTTTTTGCCAGCTTTGAGGTTGGGTTTTTGATGAACTGACTTTCATCGAGTAGGATGAGATTGAACGTAAATGTTTTAAAGATTTCAATGTCGTTGCGCACAGTTCCATACGTTGTGATTACCAAATCAAAGTGCGAAAAACTTTGTGCTGAGGTTGCTCTTTGAATTCCAACGTGCTGATAAATTTCCAACGAAGGGGCAAACTTTTTTGCTTCTTGAATCCAGTTGTAAATGAGGGAAGTTGGAACGCAAAGCAAGCAGGTGCTTTGTTTTTTTTCAACCCCAAAGATGTTTTGCTGGATGGGAGTATTCGAGCTGAGGTTGGCCGCGTTCAGTGCTGATTTAAGATTTCCATAACTTGGATTTTCTTTTAAATATTGAAGAAAGGCCAAGGCTTGTACGGTTTTACCCAAGCCCATGTCGTCAGCCAAAACACCTCCCATGTTGATGTGTCGAAGAAAGTGCATCCAATCGTAGCCTGCTTTTTGGTAGGGGCGAAGCTTCCCAACAAAACCTTTGGGCAACGCTGCTTCTTCAATTCCTGCAAAGCCGTGTAATTTTTCCTTAAGCTCGGTTGAATGATCCGGATTAAAAATTGGCTGTAACAAACCTACGTGGTGTTTTTCCAGGTGAATGTGCTCTTCAGAAATTGTAAATTCTGCCAATCCCTTCATTTGCTCTATCCACTTTAGCGGAATCACCGCTTGTTTTCCGTCGGGCAACAGAAAAACTCGTTTACCGCTAAGAATGTGTTTGCGCAACTGAGCAAACGGAATTTTAAATCCGCCTAAAACAACGTCAGCTTTCACATCAAACCAATCGCGCTCTTCGTCTACCTCCAAACGCAATTGGGCCAGCTCGAGCGTGAAAACATCTTTGAAATTTTGATCAATGACAAAACCTGCCTTTTCCAAGCTATCGGCATTTTGCACCACCCATTCAATAATTTCATAATCATCAACTTGATTCCCTAACTTAAACTCAGAGCCTTGCTGATGCACAAGTCCAAGCAGTGCTAAGGTGTCTTTTTTAATTTCTTCCCATTGTTTGGATCGCTTGATTCGAGTAAACACATAAATCCCATTTTCTTGAGATAGGCTTACGGATACGTATTTATCAGAATGATATGGAAAAATATTCGACCCATAGTTGAACTTAAGTAAGGCGCCGGTGGTGCCATCCAACAAATTGCTCAATTGCAAAATGGGGGAAGCCACAAATTTTTCAGTTCTTATTTCAATTCCAACAGCATAAACGGAGTATTGCTCGATGAGTGGTACAACAAACTTCCGAAAATATTTTTCTTCGGATGCCGCAGGTATTTGAATAAACTTTTTGCGTAGAAAGGGCTCTAATTTATTCCCATCTACTTGAGCATCAAATAATAACAATTTATTTCCTACAATTAAGTAACAAGGTTCTCTGCTCAGCAAAATGGCATTGTGCCGCGAGAAATGTACCCGCTGTCCGAGGTGTTTTATGGTGGCAAAATAATGGGTGTTGTCTGGGTTTTTACGCAAATGAAAAAGTACTGTGGCCACTTCATCCGTCCAATCGATGGGGTGGTAAATAATGTTTTTAAGTTCGGAAACGTAGAGTTTCTTTCCTTTTATAAGCTGAATGGCTTTTGCAATGCGCCGCTCAATAAAGGGGCGAATGGCTTTTTTGAATAGATCGTGATCGAAGTATTTATCAAAGTATTCTTTTGGACGAATTCGTTTCTTTGGACTAAATTTCTTGATGATGAATTCGGGAGTGCATTCATCCAAAAGCCGAAGTGCTTCATAATCATTGGCATCCAACTTTTTATCGTAAAAATCAGCATTGTTGCCATGTATTTTTTGATGAACCAATGAAAGGTTACCGGCGCTGGTAAGTTGAACAACATATCCTTCGATGAGAAAACCCAAATACGGGTGTTCCACTACAGAATAAACAGATTCATAATTTGCCGAAGCAGGTACTTTCATGTGATTTTAACAAACTTCAAAAGCCGTAAAAATACACAGGATTACACGAAAAAAGTTGGAATAATTTGAAAAGCTGAATTTCAATAATTTATTGAAATTCAGATTCGTAGCGCGGCGAGTTTGAAAAGTTTGCTAACCTTCAAATTTGAAGGTTTCCATAAACTTGGTTGTAAAGTTACCGCTTTTAAAATCTTCGTTTTCCATAAGCGCTATTTGCAAGGGTATGGTTGTTTTAATTCCTTCAATGATAAATTCATTCAGGGCACGATGCATTTTGGTAATGGCTTCTTCTCTGGTGTTGGCCCTTACGATCAGCTTTGCCACCATTGAATCGTAATTAGGCGGAATGGTGTAACCCGCATAGATGTGGCTGTCTACACGCACTCCATGCCCTCCAGGCTTGTGTAAAACCGTAATGGTGCCAGGAGAAGGTCGATAGTTGTTTAACGGATCCTCGGCATTTATTCGGCACTCGATGCTGTGGCCTATAGGATAGTAGTTTTTGCCTGTAATTGGGATGCCAGCAGCTAGTTTAATCTGCTCCATGATTAAATCATGATTTATAACTTCCTCAGTAACAGGGTGTTCTACTTGGATGCGTGTATTCATCTCCATAAAGTAGAAGTTGCGATGCTTATCTACCAAAAACTCTACGGTTCCAACACCTTCGTAGCCAATGGCATTTCCGGCTTTAATTGCTGCGTCGCCCATTTGCTTTCTCAAATCGTCTGTCATAAAGGGAGAAGGAGCTTCTTCAATCAACTTTTGATGACGGCGTTGTATGGAACAGTCGCGTTCACTCAAATGGCAAACTTTTCCGTATTGATCGCCGGCAATTTGAATTTCGATGTGCCTGGGTTCTTCAACATATTTTTCGAGGTACATGGCATCGTTACCAAAGGCTGCTGCCGATTCTTTACGTGCAGAATCCCATGCCGATTCAAATTCATCATCGTTCCATATAATGCGCATGCCCTTACCACCACCACCGGCGGTGGCCTTGATAATTACGGGGTATCCTACTTCTTTATTGGCTAACTCAATGCCATGCTCCAAACTTTCCAACAAACCTACCGAGCCTGGAACACAGGGCACGCCCGCTGCAAGCATTGTTGCCTTTGCATTCGACTTGTCGCCCATGCTGTTGATCATTTCTGGCGATGCACCAATAAACTTGATACCACTGTCTCTGCAAAGTTCTGAGAACTTGGCATTTTCGGAAAGAAACCCATATCCTGGGTGGATGGCGTCCGCATTTGTAATTTCTGCAGCAGCCAATATGTTTGGCATGCTCAGATATGAGAGCGCACTGGGCGGAGGCCCAATGCAAACGGCTTCATCCGCAAACTTTAAATGTATGCTATCGCGATCGGCTGTTGAATAAACTGCGACTGTTTTTATGCCCATTTCTTTACAGGTTCTAACTACCCGCAAAGCAATTTCACCTCGATTGGCGATTAGTATTTTCTTAAACATCGGCTTTATTTGAACGTTAAAAATTGCCCGTAATCAGAACTAGATGGGTTCCACCAAAAAGAGGGGCTGATCGTATTCTACAGGAGAAGAATCATCAACTAAGATTTTAACGATTCGTCCGGATACTTCCGATTCAATTTCGTTAAACAACTTCATGGCTTCCACAATGCAAAGGGTTTGACCTACTTTAATCTCGTCTCCAACGTTTACAAAGGAAGGCTTATCGGGAGAAGTGCTTCTGTAGAAAGTTCCGATCATGGGCGATTTAATCGATTCGTACTCATCTGCTTTGTCAGCAATGCTTTCAGAACTAGCAGTAACAGCAGGTGCCGAGCTAGCAGGTGCAGCAGGAGAAGCCATCCCTGGCTGAGTAGCCATCATTTGTGGCATTGAAACCATGTTGGTTGTTACCTCGTTTTTCTTGATTTTCAATCGAAAATCTTGACGTTCTATTTCAACTTGATCCACATTAGATGTGGAAACGAGTTTGATGAGCTGTTGAATCTCTTTTAAATCCATAATTTCAAATTAAGCTAAAAAAAGTCTAAATAAATATATTATTGGAATCAGTTAAGATGGATCATAGGCCCACTTAACATAGATGGCGCCCCAGGTAAATCCTCCACCAAAGGCAGCTAATATCAGCTTGTCTCCTTTCTTAAGCTGCTGCTCATAGTTCCACAAACACAGTGGTATAGTGGCTGCGGTGGTGTTGCCGTATTTTTGAATGTTGAGCATTACGCGCTCGGCAGGTAAGTTCATTCTGTTGGCTGTGGCATCAATAATGCGCTTATTGGCTTGATGTGGTACCAACCAATCAATGTCTTTGCCCTCAAGATTATTTCGTTGCATCACTTCATAACTCACATCCGCCATGTTTACCACGGCAAATTTGAATACAGATGTGCCTTCTTGATAAACAAAGTGCAGTTTCTGATCGATGGTTTCGTGTGATGCAGGCAGCACTGAACCACCCGCTTTTTGATGTAAATATACTTTCCCGCTTCCATCCGATTTTAGAATCGCATCAATTACGCCCACATCTTCAGAGGTAGGTTCCAGCATTATTGCACCGGCACCATCACCAAATATTATGCACGTGGAACGATCGGTGTAATCAATGATTGAAGACATCTTGTCTACCCCAACTAAAATTACCTTTTTGTACGCACCACTTTCAATAAATCGTCGCGCGGATTCAAGGCCATATAAAAAACCGGAGCAAGCTGCATTTAAATCAAAGCCCCATGCGTTTGATGCGCCAACCTTATCACAGATGATGTTGGCCGTGGCTGGGAAAACATAGTCGCCAGTTACCGTGGCACAGATCAAAAGATCTACCTCCTCGGGCTTGGTGTTTGTTTTTTTAAGAAGCTCTAAAACGGCGGGAATTGCCAAATCTGAGGCGCCTTTCCCTACCTCATCTAATATTCTTCGTTCTTCAATCCCAGTTCTAGATTTGATCCATTCTTCGTTGGTGTTAACCATCGATTCTAAATCTTTGTTGGTCAAAACCTTTTCAGGAACGTATCCATGAACACCGGTGATGGCAGCGTTAATTTTTTCCATTATTTGAGATTGAATATTAAACCCAATTTTAAAGAGACGCTTTTATTTTTTGTATCAGATTGGAAAGAACAACTTGCTTAGATAATCGGATCATGTTTACAAAGGTATTCGCCTTTGATATACCATGCCCAATTATTACCGGTTTATTAACCCCTAAGATTGCTGTTCCGCCGTACTGTTCAAAATTGAACCGATCTAGGAATTCATCGTTGATACCCCGCTTTTTAAGGCTATAAAAGAACCCTTCACAGGTTTTTAGAACTATGTTTCCAGTAAAACCATCACAAACAATTACGTCGGCCTTGTTCGAAAATAAGTCTCGCCCTTCAACGTTTCCAACAAATTGGATTGCTCGCGTATCTTCCAGCATTGGATAAACCGCCTGGTTGAGCAGGTTGCCTTTTTCCTTTTCCTCACCAATGCTCAAAAGCGCAACGCGCGGACTTTGAATTCCCAAAACGTGTTGTGCGTACAGCGAACCAAGAATGGCAAATTGAACCATTACATCAGGTTTTACATCTGCATTGGCTCCAACATCCAGCATTAAGCCGTTGGTGCCATCTATTTTTGGAACCAAAGTGGTTAACGAAGGCCGCAAGATGCCTTCAATGGCCTTCACGGTGTACAAGGCACCAACCATCATTGCTCCTGTATTGCCGGCGCCACAAAAGGCGTCCAACTCTCCTTCGGCAAGCATCTTCAAACCAATGTTTATGCTCGATTGTCTTTTTTGAGAAATGGCACGAGTAGGGTGTTCGGCCATTCCAATCACCTCTTCGGCGTGAATAACACGGTAGGATGATGGCATTGTCGCGCCATCCAAAAACGTTCGAATGCGCGCTTCATCGCCAATAAGCGTGAGCTGCACGTCATTCAAATCGGCTTCTTTTGCTACCGCCAGAGCTCCCAAAAGGGCCTCTTCCGGCGCAAAATCACCGCCCATTACATCTAATCCGATCTTCATTTAAAAAGAAACCTGATTAAGCTTCTTCGTTCATCTCAATTACTTGCACACCTTTATACATTCCGTTTTCAAGGTTTAAGCGGTGATACTGAGATACTTCTCCTGTTTTAGGGTCCGTAATGAGTTGTTTAGTACCCAATTTGTAATGGGTTCTTCTCTTGTCTCTCCGAGTTTTGGAAATTTTTCTCTTAGGATGAGCCATATTAATTTTTATTAAATAAGTCTTTCAATTTTTGCATCTCCGGATGAACGTTCTCTCGATTCTGTTCGTCCGATATTTCTCTATTCAAATATTTTGTTACCCCTTCATCACATGTATTGCGATTAAGAGCATTCTTGCATTCAACTCGCATTGGTAAGCTCAAAACAATGTAATCCAAGACGTGGCTATTTAAGAGAAGCTCATATTCTTTGCTTCCCACCGAAATTATATCGGCGTCTTCATCAATCGGTTTATCCGTCATCTTCACCAACAAGTCGTGTGTGGTGTCAATCGGGTATTCCAACTCACTCAAACATACATCGCACATCTTCTTAACAAAACCCTTTATAACGAAATGAAGGGTGAAGTGTCTTTCTGCTTTATCAACTTGTAAAAGAACGTTAACGTTTCCATCTTTAATGAGATCTTGATCCAGGCTGCCAAAAAAGGCTTCGTCCAACTCAAATTTATAGTCGTAAAGCTCATTCTTTAATGACCCAAACTTGAGCCTGAGCTCGTTGTCAGAATGCACCATGTCCTCGCTAAAAAATAGTCGGCAAATTTAAGTTATTTCCTTAAATAAAGAAGTTATTATTTAAGATTAGGTACGCCAATACTAAACTTCTCCCTTCTGTGTTTCATAAATGGGAGCGGATTTTTGTGTAAATCCATGTATTCGATTCGATTGTTATATATTTTTTTCAATAAGAATAGTGCATTTACTAAGGAACTTGTTTCGGCCTTTCCTTTTCCGGCTATGTCGTATGCTGTACCGTGGTCTGGCGATGTACGAACGATTGGCAAACCCGCTGTATAGTTCACGCCATCCGAAAATGATTTCTGTTTAAATGGAATCAAACCTTGATCGTGATACATGGCTAAAACTGCATCAAATTCTCGATGCAATTCTTTGCCAAAAAAACCATCAGCAGGGTAGGGGCCGTACACCAATTCTCCGCGCTCAATAAAGGGTTTCAGCACAGGCGAAATAACGTTCAACTCTTCATCACCGATTAATCCATCATCGCCCGAATGTGGGTTTAATCCTAAAACTGCCAACTTTGGTTTAATCAAGCCAAAGTCGAATTGAAGTGCTTGCAAGGTTGTTTTTATTTTCTTTTCGAGTAATTCTGGAGTTATTGCCTTAGATACTGCAGTAATTGGAATATGACCCGTTACCACTCCTACACGCATTTCGTCGCTCACCAATAACATCATATAGTCATCCGTTTCGAAGGTGGATGCTAAATAATCTGTGTGCCCAGCAAATTGAAACTCTTCCGACTGGATGTTTTTCTTATTGATGGGAAGGGTTACCATGTTGTGAATCTTTCCCAATTTAATATCAGCTACGCAGGCTTCTAATGCCGCAAAAGCCAATTGACCCGCGGATTCGGTACTTGTTCCTGTTGCTAATTCAATGTCCTCAAATCCAACATTTATAACATTTAATGAATCCCCTTGAGCTTCATCTGCATTGTCTATTATTTTAATATCCAGCGACATGTTTAGAAGTGCGGCATAGTGCTTTAACACATTGGCGCTTCCATACACAACAGGTGTAAAATATTTATAAAGGCTGGAATGACTGAATGCCTTTAATAGTATTTCGGGACCAATTCCATTGCAGTCTCCAATTGTTATCCCTACTTTGGTTTCTAAAAAATCCACAATTTGCTACTTTGGGCAAAAGTACATCGGATGTTTGGATATGGTATGCCTCTATTAAGTTTAAGTTTAAGCCGCGCCCGCCGAAGCGCAGCGCAGGAGGGTTGAAGTTGAACACCATTCTATGGATGGTTGCTTGAGCTGAGTCTGCGGAGCACGAGTTGTGCTTAAGCCAGAAGTTGTAAAAAGGGTATGATTTGGTGGAAATCAAAAGGAAAAATACAAAAGTGCAAAACTTCACAAACCCGCTCTTCGATTATGAAGGCGGGTTTGTATTTTTTTTAAATTCTAAAAGCTGGTGCTTAGCTAATTAGCCGCTGGCGCAGCATGAACTCCAACTTTTTGTTGGCTTGTTGCAAGTGATGTACTTCTTTTTCGCTATCAATATTTTTCACGTATTTATTTTGAGCTTGCACAATTGTTTTACCCATTTCCTTGGCATCCATTGGCTTACAGAGGTATCTAAAAATTTGTGCTTTGTTAACAGCACTTAATACCGTGTTTACCTCCGAACAACCCGTTAACAATACCCGAACAATATTTGGATACGCCTTGCTGAGCGTTTCAAAAAACTCAATTCCTGTAATATGCGGCATTTTGTGGTCGGAAACCACAACACTCACTTCGTGATTTTCGATTACATCGAATGCGTCTTCAATGCATTGCGCAGTTAAAACGTGATAATCTCTTCTGAAATTTGCGGTAAATGCTTTAAGATTTGCGGGTTCATCGTCCAGGTACAGGACAGTAGTCTTGTTTTTGTACATGATAATAATTCTTAAGTAGTATTAAAGTAGTAAGTAATCTAGTAAAAGTAGTAAGGCTGGGCGGCATTGTCCACATAACCTCATCACAAATGTGGGTAATTAATTCGAATAAAACAAGTAGGTATCATTTTTTTTAGTCAGAAAGAAATTGAATCCGATGTAGGCATAAGTGTACACTATCAATATTTATTGCAAAGATTTTAGTTCGTTCGGGCCATCTATGCCATTAATTTGTTGATTAATTTAATTAATGTGAAATACAAGCCCTTAGTTGTTTCTTGTGGCAATTTGGAGATGTTGGAGGAAGCCGAAGGCTGGTTCAATGCACCCGATACTGTTCGGCTGGATAAAATTCAAATGCAAGTTGAAGACCTTGTTAAGTGTCGAAATCCAAAACAAAAGCTAAAGCAAAATAAAGAGAAATTAAAGCAACTTGTTGATGAATATTTAACCGGCAGATCATTCCAAGAAATTGGCAATTGGGTGTATTACCCTTGGTCTAAAACCGCAGTTCATCTTCTTCCCGAAGATGAGTTTGTTGAGGTAAGAACCAACCGGAATAAGCACAAGATAACGGATGAAGAGCAAGGATTACTGGGCACAAAGGTTGTTGGTGTTATTGGCCTAAGTGTTGGCCAGAGTGTTGCTACGGCCATGACACTTGAGCGCGTTTTTAAGGAAATTAGACTTGCAGATTTTGATGAGATCGAGTTGAGCAATTTAAATAGGATTCGTACCAAGGTTTCCAATATTGGTTTAAATAAAGCTGTGAGCGTTGCTCGAGAAATCTATGAGATTGATCCGTACTTAAATGTGGTTGTTTACGAAAAGGGGTTGGATGAACAAAATATCGATGATTTCTTTACCAAAGGGGGCACGATAGACCTTTTGGTTGAAGAATGCGATGGGCTTGATATGAAAGTTCTTGCACGCCACAAAGCAAGAGCTTTAAAAATTCCTGTTGTTATGGAAGCCAGTGATAAGTGCATGCTGGACGTAGAGCGATTTGATTTAGAACCAAACAGGCCCATATTACATGGGCTCCTTGAAGACCTAAGCATTCAAAAGTTAAAAACGTTAAAAACTGACGAGGAAAAGATCCCCTATTTGCTCGATATGATAGGTTATGAAACCATTTCTGATCGGCTAAAAGCCTCGATGGTCGAAATAGAAGAAACAATCACTACTTGGCCGCAACTGGGCAGTGCGGTTGTAATGGGCGGAGGAATTTGTTGTGATGTAATACGAAATATTTTACTCGGTTTAACCTCTAAATCTGGGCGTTACTACGTTGATGTTGAGAACCTTGATCAATATGAACACACATTTGCCTTTTCAGAAACGGGCAGGTTCAACATCAAAGACGATGTTTTTGATGAGCGAAGAAACGATGTGGAAAAAGTAATTTATGCGGGCTCCTTAGCTCCATCGGTAGGAAATAGCCAGCCTTGGCATTTTAGTTACAAAAACTCACAGATTCAGGTTTACCTTAAACGAAACCCCGACCAAGAACACCTCCTTGACTTTGATTACATTGGCAGTATAATGAGCCTTGGGGCGGTTTATACAAATCTTAAAGTGGCCGCTGAATTGTTGCATGGCCATGTTTTAAAAGAGAAGGTGGACTTATACAACTTGGAAAATAAACCCATTATTGAAATGGACCTATCAAACCTTGGCAGTCAGCAGAATAACACCTCGTTTTTTGATAGCAAGCTTTTTAAACGCAAAACGAACCGATCTGTTAGTGAATCTGCACTCATCTCTCAGATCGAAATTGATAAGATTCTTGAACATGTTCCTCAAGTTGAAGGCATTAACTTTAATTTCGCAATCAATAGGGCGGATATTGTTAAAACCGCTCAAGAATTGGGAGTCTTTGACCAAATACGATATTTAAACGAACGATCATTCGACGAATTGATGAGCGAAATTCGTTGGACAGAGGAAGAAACCTTAACAAAGCGTGATGGCCTGGATTTGGAGTTGTTTGATTTTACCGAAGCTGAAAAGGCGGGATGGAGGCTCCTTCGTGATAAAAAGATAATAATGTTGTTGAACCAATTTAAACTGGGAGAGGGTCTCCAAAAATACGGTCGAAAGTCGTTTGCAAATTCTGGCGGTATAGGAATAATTAGTGGTTTGGAATACAATCGTGCGACCTACTTTCAAACGGGAATGATGCTGGAAAGCTTTTGGCTTAAGGCCACAGAATTAGGGATTGATTTACATCCAATGACTGCGTATTCTTTTGTGCATCAAGAAAGTGTTTTGAACCCAAAAAGCATCTTTGATGCGACTAAAGATAAAATTGTGGAGCATAGTGCCAAGATAAAGAAAATGGTTCAAATGCCGAAAAACCACGTGCCATTGTTCGTTTTTAGAATGACCAAGGATATAACGACTAGCAAACGAGCAACTCGCAAATTTTTTGATACTATTATTGATGCCAAAAAGTAAAGTTATTAAAAATACTAGAAGGCATTTAAAAATGTTTTGCTTTATGGCAATCGATCGTCCCGATATATGCCAAAAGTTTATTCTTGGACATCGACAAGTTCTTGTTGACCACGGATTTGAATATTTTGTAACAAACGAGGAAACGTGGATGAATGATCCAAATACCATGGTTGTGGTTTGTACTTCGCCTAAAATGCGCAAAATCTTTGGTGGGGTTCGATTTGAGCAAAAGGATCGAAACAAATTTCTTCCAATGGAAAAAGTAATTTATCCGTTGGACATAAAAATTCGAAAACTTGCTTTAGAAGATAAAGCTTCCGGAACTGGTGAGTTGTGTGGCCTTTGGAACGCCAAAGAGGTAGCAGGGATGAATACCACTATTTTAATGGTGATGTATGCTACGGCAATTCTAGAACGTATGAAAATTTCATCCATCTTTGTTTTCACCGCTGAATATACCCGAAGAATTCCCATTTACTTGGGTTTCGAGAAAATTACCTCCATAGGTGATAAAGGTTTCTTCAGATACCCAACCGACCGTTTTAAAGCCAGTGTTTGGAAATACAAACTTGGTGATTTTAAGCGTGAGGCTCGGTCGTATGAGTGTATTAGAATAAGTTCATTAATACATTCTCCTCAGCAAATCGCAATTGAAAAAGATATCTATCAACATGTAAAAGTAGATTATGAATGCAAATTTAAAACGTAAGGTCCAGGTAGGTCTCATCTTTGGTTTTCTACTGTCTTTCTCAAACATTGGCAAATGTGAATCGGATCCTTTTATTTTTAATGGCACCTATTTAAATTTACGAGGACCTGGCATATCCACTGCTAGTCTAGACTCGAGCCCCAATAATATTGATGCAATTCTAAACACTTCATTTAAAAGCATAACAGGTGATGTGCCAAACCTTGGTACATCAAACAAATCGAACTTTGTTCGATTTCGTTTGACCAATAATTCTGATAAGTCCAAAATTGTCATCCATCAACAACTCCCTTATGCCAGCCATGTGTCGTTGTTTCAATTGGTGGGGAATAAATTACAGCTCATTAACGCATACAACATCTCCGAAAAAAGAGAAGGCAGAGCCAAAGATCCTTTTTACTTTTTTACCGTGAATTTACCACCGCATGAAACGGGTGCATTTATCTTGATGATAAAAAGTGGTGAACGATTGCTTGTCCCGCTTTCCGTGTCAACTCCTGGTTATTTTGGAAGCAATTTGTATAAAACCAGGTTCATATTATACGGAATCTTTATTAGCGTGATGCTGGTAATGCTGTTGTACAATCTTTTTATTTATTTTTCTATTAAGAATCGGTTGTACTTGTACTATGTATTGTACATTCTATTTGTGGCCTTAACCCAAACATCGATGCTAGGGATCTATCAACAGTTCTTTCCATTTTTGGGCAGAGCCTTTAATCCGTACGCCGTTTCAGTTTTCACATCTTTGGTTGGATTGTTTGCGCCATTTTTTGCCTACCATTTTTTGAAGATTGACAAATTCCTCCCCAAAATAAAAGTTATTTTTAATATAGTTTACATAGGATACATTCTGTCTCTTTCTGCCTCATTACTAAGCCTTTTTAATGTTAGTTATACCTTGCTTCTATTTAATGGAATGTTGGCGGCCGTATTGCTTTTGAGTTCTGCTTTGATCATCCTTATAAAGAAAAAAGAACGAATTGCACTTATTTTTACAGTGGCTTGGTTGGTGTTTTTAATTGGAGTAATTATCCATGTGCTTAAGGATTTAGGCTTCCTTCCTGTTAATACCTTTACCACCTACACAATGCCCTTTGGTGCCGCACTCGAAACCATCCTACTTTCTTTTGCGCTGGCAGATCGGATTAATACGCTGAAGCAAGACCGAGAAGAATCGCAGCGAATTATGTTGGAAGAAGTGCGTAAAAGAAACGAATTAACCATCAATCTGAACCGAGAGTTGGAAGCCAAGGTACATGAACGTACGCAAAGCCTAGAATTGACAAATAAGGATTTGAACAACACACTCGACCACCTCAAGGATACCCAAGGGCAATTGGTGGAAGCGGAAAAAATGGCTTCTTTGGGGCAGTTAACCGCCGGTATAGCTCACGAAATCAACAACCCCATTAATTTTGTTTCTTCCAATGTTGCGCCGTTGAGAAAAGACTTGAGTGATGTTTCTGAGATCTTAAACATTTACCGAAAACGAGCGGAGGAAAGCGATGATCCGGATTTGAAAAAAATTCTGGAAAAGGAAAAGGAGCTGGACCTAGACTATAGTCTGAACGAAATGAAGGAGCTAATTGCTGGCATTGAAGAAGGCGCACGCAGAACCAGCGAAATTGTGACGGGTTTGAAAAATTTTTCGAGAACGGATGAAGGGGAAGCCAAGGAAGCGGACATTAACCAAGGAATACGTTCTACCCTCACCATATTAAAAAGTGAGTTGGGCAGCGTATCCTTAGAATCCAACTTAGGAGAAATTCCAGAGGTTCGTTGCTACTTAGGTAAATTGAATCAGGTGTTTATGAATATTCTTGACAACTCAATTGATGCCGTTAAAGATCGATGGGGAAATCAACCGGAAGGATTGGTGAAGATAGATTCGGCATTGGTCGATGATCAAATTGTAATACGGATTAACGACAACGGGGCTGGTATTCCTGCCGAAAACTTGAGAAATATTTTTGATCCATTCTTTACCACAAAAGAAGTTGGAAAAGGAACGGGTTTGGGTTTGGCCATTTCGTATGGTATTATAGAAAAACACAACGGCACAATAACTGTGGATAGCGAGTTAAATAAAGGGACTACTTTTGAAATTAAGTTACCCATCAATACAAAACTTAAAAACGGTGTCTGATAAGTTAAACCATATTTTATACGTCGACGATGAGGATCCGAACTTAATAGCTTTTCGAGCCATATTCAGACGGGAGTTTACAGTATTTACTGCTTCCAGTGCGGATGACGCGCGACAAATTCTTGACAAGGATCATGCAATAAAAGTGATTATTTCAGACAACATCATGAAGGGTGTAACTGGAGTTGAATTTTTTGAGAGTATTCTGACGGAGCATCCCGATCCTATTCGAATCATTCTAACGGGTTTTGCTGATCATTCCACGATGATTAACGCAATTAACCAAGCACGCGTTTTTCGATTTTTAAGCAAACCTTGGAATGAGTATGATTTGCGTCAAACGATTTTGTCGGCCATAGAATTATACGACACCAGGTTGGGCTTGCGGAATAAACAGGCAAAGCTAAATGAGTCATATAAAACACTCAATAAATACATTAATACTTCTTCCAATGAAATGCGCAGCATCCTTGTTTCTGTGCAAGGTTTAACCCATTTGGCCCTTTCGGAAGAATGCCCTGCTAAAGATTCGATCTATCTCCCTTTAATCGAAAAAGGCGTTTTACAACTGGATCTCCAGCTGCGAACCATCATCGAATCGTACAACGAAGAACGCGAGGTTAAAAGTAACAGCTATTTGGATTTTGCAGGCCTTGTAAATACAACCTTGGCTTCGATGAAAGATTTTCATCCAATCGATGTTCTTAAAATTACACATCGTTACCAAAAAAACTTGGGCTTTGTACACAATCCATACAAAATTAAACTCTTGCTCAACAACCTATTTACCTTTAGTATTTCCAATCGAAAAGAAGGACAAGAGCACATTGAAGTAGACCTTGAATTGATCAGTAATGACGAAGGAATAAAGCTGATGGTGACCGACAATGGTCGGGGACTCGATGAAACAAATAAAGCTATTTTTGATTCGGCAACAAATTCGTTGAATCGAGCAAAATTGGGCATATACATGATAAAAGATGCGGTTAAGTCGTTGGGGGGGAGTATTGAAATTGATGGAGTACTTAACGAAGGAACCGCTTTTTCAATAGACATACCTTATAATCAACCTTGATAAATATAGTTCTCATAGACGATAATGAAATTGATTTATTTGTAAATCGAAAATTATTGGAAGTGGCCGATCTAAGCGTAAAAATTACTGATTTTTTAAACCCAAAATATGCCTTAGAACATCTCAAGAAAGAGAAAAAAGTTGACCTGATTCTTGTTGATCATCAAATGTCGAGTTACACGGGATATTCATTTTTAAATGAATTTTATAATTTAAAGCTTGGCTACGAACCCAAAATCGCTGTGCTTACGGCCAGTGCCAATCCGGATGAACACCTACAATACAATTTAATTTCGAAGGACATAGATGTTTGGGAAAAACCCTTAAACATTGATCTGATTAAAGCAATTTTCCCGATTTAGAATCATCTCAAAACTCCAAGCTTTAATCCGCTTTTTTGGCAGAGCGATTTCGTATCCTTTTCAGAAGATTTAGTTTCTTTTGTAGGCCAACCCGTTTAATCCAATAGGGAAGTACAACTGCTCCCAGAACAATGTATGGGTAGTAACTAATAATACGCCACAAAGCTGCCACCCAATTAATAATCTTAGACGATAGATACTTACCCAAAAAGGTTGGAAATAAGAATTCAGCTACTCCAGAGCCGCCTGGAGTTGGAGCAATCATTAAGATAATCCACATTATTAAGTGCCTTCCATATACCTCAAAATGACTCGAAAAAGAGTGGTCGAAGGCCAGCAGCAAACAATTTACGACAAAGAATCGAGCGGTCCAGGTTAATACTGTTGTTCCAAAGGCCTGTGCCCAAAATCGTTTTGACGATTTGCCAAAGGTTTCGGATGCTTTAACTAAGTCGTTACCCAACTTTTCTCCTTTCTTGCGGTATCGTTTTAACAGCGGAAGGGAAACAAAGAACAAGATGATTTTTTTAGAAATATTGGGTCGTATGAACAATGCAAATGCCAGAAATAGCGTCCAAAGGGCTAAGAATGCGTATCCGCTCCAAAAAACAACCTGAAGGTTGTGTGTTGATAGCAAACCGAAAAGTTTTAAATCTTGATCGAAAGGTGGAAATAAATCGCTGGAAGAAATGATTAAAAATATTAAAGGTACTGTAACGATGTAAAAGAGTTCATCTAAAAACGAAGTTAACAGTACAATGGCAGTTGTAAGCCCAGAATCCAGCTTTTCCTGTGCCATGATGAGTACGGCGGCAGCGGTTCCACCAATGGCTCCTGGAGAAACTGCCGAAGCAAATTCCCACAACATTATTATTTCAAAACTCTGGCGCCATGTAAGCTGATTGGATGATAAAATCCGAAGTCGGAGCATGTAGGCAAAATCGCGAATAAACATGAGCAGAACGGCCGTCAATATCCAAATTGTACTTTGCCGTGTCCAGTCAATGGCACTCACACTCGCCTGGAAATCACCGTCTTTAAGCAAAAAATACGCAGAAATGCCTAAACCGATGATGAGCGGAAAGGCAATTCGTTTTGGACTAAAGTATTTTAATATACCAATGCTAGACACCGTTGTTTTTTCGTACACGGCAAGTACGTAAAAATAATCTTAAATTGAAATAAACGGACAAATTCCGTTGGGAGAAAAATTTTATTTTTAGCCAATTTGACCTTGTCCAAGCGAATAAGACCGTTTGCCATCAATCACATTTAAAAATTCGGTAGATGCAACATCTATGATCGAATTTAAGATTGCCGCCACCTTCCAAAAGTCTTCTTTAGAGCACTTGCTTCCTTTAAGTCGAGCTCCGTAGCCAGTTGAACACTCGGTATAAACTGAACCCTCTGGCCAAACCACCGTGCCTCGGTTGGTTAACGAGATGAGTGTTATGCCTTGTGGTAACAAAGCTTGAATGGAAGGAGCCAACTCATCCGCACGTAAATCAGATTGAAAAAACAAATCCACACCTTCTATGTGCTTCTCGCTTGGATTTCCGTGCATTACTTTTTGATGCAACGGACGCTGTGGTTTTCGGAACGGTATAATGTCTTGTTCTGTTTTGCGCAAAGGCGTTTCGCTCGGCCCTTTACCTAAGTTGGATATGATGACATCTACAAATTCTGATGTGTTCAAAGACTTGCTGGCTCGATCACCAAAATCCCCGGTATGATAGCCGTTTTCTAGAGTATACATCAGTGAACCTTCAATTACATTGGCATATTTGAGCAAACCCATATGTCGCAACATCATTATGCCACTCATCAAAAGCGAAGTTGGATTGGCAATGTTCTTTCCAGCAATATCCGGTGCGGTTCCATGTACTGCTTCAAAAATTGAGATGTTATCACCTACATTGGTTGAAGGTGCAAAGCCCAATCCACCTACCAAACCTGCGCAAAGATCCGAAACAATATCACCTTGCAAGTTGGTTAGAACCACTACTTCAAATTCTTCTGGACTTTGAACCAATTTCATACATAAGGCATCCACAATTACATCTTCAGAATGTATGGTAGGATACTCCTTTGCAATGTTGTAAAACACCTCTAAAAATAAGCCATCCGTCAGTTTCATTATATTGGCCTTATGGCCACACGTAACCTTGCTAAACCCTTCTTTTTTAGCCATTTCGAAGGCAAATCGTATAACTTGTTCGCATCCTTGGCGCGTAATAAATCGGCGACTTAGAGCTACGTCGTTGCTCAACATGTGTTCAATTCCACCATAGGTGTCTTCTATGTTTTCTCGAACAATCGTAATATCAATCGGAATTCCTGCTTTTGAATACACGGTTTCAACGCCGTTTATGGTTCTAAAGTGACGCCGGTTAGCGTACGTGCTCCAAACCTTGCGTGCGGTAACGTTAATGCTTTTAACACCCTTACCTTTTGGTGTTTCCATTGGGCCTTTAAACAAAACCCCGTTTCGTTCAATACTTTCCATGGCCTCTGGGGTCATACCATTACCAAAGCCTTGGTCGTAGTACGATTTGCCCATACCAATTTTTTCGTAGGTTAGAGGTACTTCGGCGGCATTAAAAACTTGAAGAACGGCGTCCATTATTTCTGGACCAATGCCATCTCCATGTGCTACGGAAACAATGAGCTTAGGTGTTGTCATATCGATGTTATAAATCGGGCGCAAAAGTATTCTTTATGAAATGGAATAATTTGATGTTACTTCAATTTTTGTGTTGTGCATGGCATTGTTACTCGCACATGATGAAAGTCATTCATAAAAAGCGAAGTTTATTTTTAATTATTCTAAATAAAGGGCAAATTTGCCCAAGCGCAATGTTGTTATCCGATTTACAACAAGGTCAGAAAGCCTTAATTATTAGAGTATTTCCTTCCGAATTGAGAGAGAAACTCATGGAAATGGGATGTGTTCCCGGTGTGGAAGTTTCATTGCTTCTTAAAGCACCGCTTGGCGATCCATTGGCCTACGACGTGGATGGGTATTGTTTGAGCATGCGCAGAAAAGAGGCATCGAATATTGAAGTAGAATTGATTTGGACGCAACAAAAAAAACGGAACTAACCGTCGCGCTTTCGGGTAACCCCAACTGCGGAAAATCTTCGTTGTTCAATATCCTTACGGGTTTAAGCCAAAAAATTACCAATATCCCGGGTACTACCATTGAATGCAAGCTTGGTTTTGCTACCATTAATGGGAAAAGATATCGAATCATTGACACCCCAGGCACGTACAGCATCGATGCCAAATCGGAAGATGAAGCGGCAGCAACCGGAATATATAAATCGGGTTCTAAACTCGAACCCGACCTCATTGTTTACATTGCAGATGCCACCAACTTAAAGCGCAACCTGCTTTATTTCAGTCAGTTGTCGGATTTGAACAAGCCCATGCTCTTGGTGCTAAACATGGTTGATGTGGCTAATTTTAAGGGGATAGAAGTAGATGTGGAGCGTCTAGAACGCGAGCTGGGAATTAAAGTAATCACCACAAATGCTCGGGTAGGGGATGGAGTTAAGGAGCTGAAGGAGGCCATACCGATTTCTACCTTTAAGTCGCACTATCCATTTTTATCGGATGAAGCCGATGTTGAACCGCTGGTGATGCGCTATCAACAAATCAACAAACTGCTAGAACGGGTGGTTACTCGCAAATCACAGCGCGAATTAATTACCGCTAAACTCGATCCCATCTTAACCCATCCCGTTTGGGGCTATTTGATCTTCCTCTTAGTTCTCTTGGTTATTTTTCAAAGTGTGTTTAAGTTGGCTGAATGGCCAATGGAGCAAATTGAACTGGGCTTTGATTGGATGGGGAAACAGGTTTTTAACAACCTGCCCGAATCTTGGATTCGGAGCTTAATCGTAAATGGTTTGCTGGCCGGGTTGGCTGGGGTTATCGTTTTTATCCCTCAAATAGCCATTCTCTTTGTGTTTATGAGCATTTTGGAAGACACTGGGTACTTAGCGCGTGTGAGTTTTATTATGGATAAGATCTTGCGTGGCCTGGGATTGAGTGGGAAGTCGGTTGTGCCCTTGCTCAGCGGTGCGGCTTGTGCCATACCGGCTATTATGGCAACAAGAAACATCGAAAACTGGAAAGATCGCATCATCACCATTATGGTTACCCCGCTTATGAGTTGCTCAGCTCGTTTGCCCGTTTATACCCTACTCATTTCGTTGGCTGTTCCAAATACCTATATTTTGGGAATCTTTAGTTTAAAAGGCCTGGTTTTGCTAATCATGTATGTAATTGGAACGATGGCCAGTTTAATTGCTGCAGTAATTTTTAAGATATTCATTAAGCAAAAGAGTCTGAACTATTTCATAATGGAATTGCCAATGTATCATCCCCCTCGATGGAAAAATGTTGGCTTAATGGTTTGGATTAAATCTAAAAGCTTTGTAACAGAGGCCGGGAAAGTGATCTTAGTGGTTTCTGTAATTCTCTGGTTTCTTGCAAGTTACGGCCCACCTAAAGGTGTAGATACAGGGTATGTACCCATCGAAACCGAAAATCTTGATGAGTCGTATGCCGGCCATTTTGGTAAAACCATTGAACCAGTAATTAAACCTTTGGGCTTTAATTGGAAGATTGGAATTGCCTTGCTTACCTCTTTTGCAGCCCGCGAAGTCTTTGTAGGAACCATGAGCACAATTTATAGTGTGGATGATGGAGAAAATTTAACCTTGTTGCGCGACAAGCTTAGAAATGAAAAAGATCCAGAGACTGGCGAACCGGTTTATTCGTTGGTGGTGGTGTTCTCGCTTATGATCTTTTATGCCTTTGCTATGCAATGTGTTAGTACGCTTGCCGTGGTTTATAAAGAAACAAAAAGCCTAAAATGGCCCATCATTCAATTTGTGTACATGACTGCGCTGGCGTATGTATCGAGCCTTTTTGTGTATCAAGTTTTTTCGTAATTGGAGGTAGTAACCTGAATTCAAAATATGAATCGAACTCAGGTTACTACGCTTCCCGAATAATTTTGGCTTTAACCCGTTTATCAGTAATCTTCATCAAAAACGGATGTAAGATAACGGAACAAAGAATTAAGGCACTACCCCAATAAAAGGACGGCGTTAATTGGTCGTTTTCTTGAAACAACACAACGGCCATCAACATGCCGTAAATGGGCTCGAGATTAATGGCTAAGTTGGTGGTAAAGGCCGAGAGTATTTTTAATGCATACAGCGAGAGTGCGTATGCCACTGATGTACACAGAATTCCCAAGATTAACAAATACCAGAACGAGTGAATATAATAACCTGCTACGGCGTGTTTGCTTATTAAATCGTCTCGAAACAATGAGTAGTTTTCTAAATTAAAACCACCTTCATAAACCAAAATCACAATACTTAAAAACACAAAGCCCGAAAAAAGTTCGATGCTGGTAATCGACAGTGTTCTATGATTGCCCATGTATTGCTTGTTCAACACGGAGAAAAGGGCAGCCAAAAATGCGGAGAGCAAACCCACACCAATGGCTAAATGATAGGCGGCGCCCACATTGAGTATTAATAAAATTCCAAATACAACCAACACGCCTAACAAACTCTCGATGGCCTGAAATTTGGATTTGGTAATTAAGGGTTCTAGAAATGAGGTAAATATGGTTGAGGTTGCCAAACAAGCTAACGGAATACTCGCACTATCGCCCAGCTTGATGCTGCCGTAAAAGGTGAGCCAATGAAGACTTACAATCACGCCAATTCCAGCAAACCTCAAAAAATCTTTTCGTGGCATGTTCCGAATTCCTCGAACCACCCCGGGCAGTAAAACGAGACCAATCACCGAGATCCACATCCGATGCCAAACCAAAGCCAGTCCATCAAATACGATGAGTTTTCCAAGAATGGCAGTTACTCCAAAAAGCAATACTGCAATGTGTATTTGTAGGTACGCCGTTGTTTTTTCCGTTTTAATCACAGATGATATTTGTCAAAACCAGATTGCTTCAAACATGAATCAAACCGAGGTTAATGCACCAATTTTAGAAAGCAAAACAACAATCGCTGCCAAGGAAAGTGAAGTGGAAAAGGCCAAAGATGAGGTGGCGAAGTACAAAGA
>JBLHHI010000044.1:0-25026 GCA_047614125.1 Bacteroidia bacterium
GTCTTTTTTTCCACCCGGTATGGTATAAATTAATTCCGGAACTGAAACGACCGTATAGGTGGTGTTGATTTTCGCGACGGAATCTCTGGCGGTAAGATTCACTTTTACCTTCTTGTCACTAATCTGATCAAAGATGTTGGAATTTGGCGGAAAGAGATCCACTACCTCCACTTTGTACGCTCTGGCTGCCACAACAATTTGGGCATTTCCACTGGCATTCGTATAAAAGGTGGTGTCGTAACACGCCGGACTCATTTCGGAGCGAATGCGCACCTTTACCGAATCGGCTAAACTAGTATTGCACCCCCCCTGAACCTTTATGAAAATGGTGTCTTTTTGAACATCGAAAAATTGAAGGTTCAGCACATCATCTTCGATTAACAAATTGGTATCAGGTATGTGAAATTGATGATGCTCATATTGAGCCCTAATATTATACGTGCCTTCATCTTGAACTACAAATGAAAACCGACCACTGGCATCCGTCCGTACCACCTCCGTTGAATCGAGCAGAATTTTAACCCCTTGTATTCCGCATTCCGCCGTTGAGGCACCTCCTTCGATGGGATATTTTGCATAACCAATAATGGTAAATACCGTGGTATCTGTAAAATCAATCGAGGCTATTTTAGGATTGTCTAAATCCAATTTGCGGGTAAGAGTGTCGGGCTTAAACATGTGCCTGGTTTTTTGAGGATATACCTTAAAGGATGCCTCTTTGTGGTAATAGATATCCTTGATCTCATAATATCCGGAATTATCGGTCACGGCCGAATACGTCTTTACCACAGATGTGCCATATACATCGACTGTTGCCGTGGCATGTACCGTAACCCCCGAAACGCCAGCATTGAGCGGACTGAGAACCTTCCCTTTCAGCACTCCATTTTGTTTTCTGGTTCCGAAATTAAAATCTGGCCAAAACTCAACTCCAATTTTAACAGGCTTTACCATGTATTGATAGGTATATCCTGGTATGCCCTCGTAATCGCTAAACTGACGAGAATACTTGCTGACCACCCCTATTTGAACCGTATCGGTTCCGTTGGTGTCTATCCGGCTGATTTCAATCTCATCGGCATATGCCGAAACATCATTCCAACGCAAGAGTGTGCGACTGATATACTCCGCATCCGATGCAGTAAGTTGCATTGAAAAGGTGGTTCCAACGTCGCTGGAACCTGAGGTATTGAAAGATTCGTGCGGTCCGCTTCCGAAGCTGTTGGTAAAGGTTTTTACTTGGTACGTATACGATTGCCCTGGATCAAGTCCGGTATGACGGTAGGTACGCAAATCGCCACTCACCGTATCAATAAATGTAGTGCCTTGATAAATTATGTATTTGTGCATTGCATCCGGTATGTCCGTGCCTTTGTCCCACGTGATGTCGATGTAGCTATCACTCGACTCCTCTGATGCTTGAACATTGGTTGGTGCTTTTATCCATCTTGTTGTTGCTGAATATCCGTTTGGACGTGCCCCAACACCGCTAACACTTCCAGAACAGTCTGCCGTATTGACCCAACAAGCTGCCGCACCAATGGCTAACTTTCTGCCCTCGTAATAAATCGAAAGAAAATGGTTTGCCGTATAATTCGGCCCTACAATATGCGAAGTGGTGCAGGCTGCGGTGCCTCCGGCCAAGCTAACGTCGATCCATCTGGAAGCATTCCCATAGCTGTATCTTGCTGCAATTACCTGTGTGGATGATTGCGAACAATAACAAAAACTCGTATTCATCCCACTTACTTTCAGCGTTAGGGTATAATCCGACCCATCGCTACCAATATTATAGGTTTGCGCTGTGGTGTAAAGTGGGGTAAATAAAATGCCGATGAACAGGCTTTTTGCACCAATCAATAGTTTTTGGAAGATCTTCATGCGCCAATGATAGAGCCTTTTTGTTAAAAAGACCCTTTCAAAAAAATGTTAAATTTTTTTTGGGGCCGCTTATAGATCGAAAAATGAAGTGCTTCTCCCATGACAATTTACAGACAATAGTGCGAAATTCTCTTTTTATAAATTTATCAAAAAAGTTTTTTAGTTTGTTGATTATCAGCATTTTTGTCTCATTATGGTCATTGAATCCCGTGTGGAAGTTGTCTGTTTTTTGGATGGAAAAACTCCTTCGTTTGAGCGCCATTTTTATCACAATAAAAGATGTTAAAATTCTTTCAACCACTTATCCAACCCATTTTGGGAACTTAATTAGAATAGTTTTGTGCGGCATGAAAAGAATTTTAGTCGCAGCCAGTACCTTCATTCTTATATTCAACTTGGCCTATGCTCAGAGCCGTTATCAGGACTCGGTTGCATTGAAAACATTGTACACCGCCACCAAGGGAAGCGCCTGGGTTAACAACACCGAATGGTCTACCGGATCCGTAAACAAGTGGTTTGGTGTAACGCTCAAGAATAATCTGGCTTGGAACATCCGCTTGCCTGGCAACAACTTGATTGGGCCTATTGGCTCGTCGGCATTGCCTGGCCATGCCCTAGGCAAGGTTGATCTCCGAAACAACAAGATCAACGCCCTTCCTAATAACATTACCGCCGACTCGCTCTTTGTTTCTGGCAACCAGCTTACCTTAACGCATTTATTGCCCTATGCAAGCATGGGCAATCGCTTTCAATACGCGAATCAAGACAGTGTGGACGTACCTCGCACCGTTTTTGGTAGACAGCGTGATGAGATCACATTGAGCACCACCATCGATGCCGGAATTGCCGGTATTGTCTATGCGTGGTATAAAAATGGCCAACGAATAAGCGGTGCCGATTCGGCTGAGCTCAAACTTACCTGTCTTACTGCTGCAAGTGCCGGAAAGTACCTTTGTGCTCTTTCGCACCCTAACTTGCCCAGCGTAACCCTTTTTACCAGAACCATCATTCTTCAAATAATACCAGATGCTCCACAGCCCGGACCTAATGATAATACGTGTTTATCTACCTACACCATGCGGGGCAGTTTGCCCGTTTTAGGAACCGGAAAATGGTCAGCAGTAAATGGCAAGGGAAACATTGTTGACGTAAACAACCCGAACAGTGGTGCCACCGATTTGCGCAACGGCGCAAACATTTTCCGCTGGACGGTGACTCATGGTGCCTGCCCATCGGAGTTTATGGACGTGGTTATTACCAAGGATACCGTTGGGGAGTTGCCTTTTGCTGGCGTGGACGCCGTGATTTGTGATACGTTTTACCAAATGGATGCCACACCCTTAACCTATGGAAAAGGCAGTTGGAAGCTTGTTCAGGGGGATGTATTGTTAGGCCAAAAAACCAACCCAAAAACCAAGGCGCTCTATGTTGCACCGGGCATAAACATTCTTCGCTGGGAAGCCAACAACGGTGCGTGTGCCTCCTTTTTTGATGAGATGAAGATCGTACGAGATCTTCCGCTCCAACAAACCAACGCCGGAAAAGATACCGCCCTATGTGGTACTGCCTTGTTTTTACATGCCGAAAAAGAAATCAACGTAACAGGTCAATGGTCCTTGCTCTCGGGCGGGGGAATTGCCGTTGAACCCACGTTCCAACAATCCTATATTTACAACCTCTCAGAAGGCGATAACGTATGGCTATGGACGGCAGACAATGTTTGTTTAGAACCAATAACTGACACGGTTCACGTCTGGGTACATTACTTCCTCAAGGTTGATGCCGGCCTGGATACAACCATGTTTTATACGCCGAGTAATCCGTTGCTACTGGCAAAAAGTGATTTGGCAACGGGTGGAACCGGAGCCTATCAATACAATTGGTCTCCTGCAAACTACTTGTTGCAACCCTATCAAAGTTCGGGAGATTTTATGCCCCCAGAGCCCGGTACCTACCCTTTTATGGTGGTGGTGGTCGACGACAAAGGGTGCTCCGATAGTGCCACTCGTACCATTGAAGTTGTGCAGGTAATTCACATAGACGTTCCCACGCTTTTCACACCAAATGCCGATGGGGTGAACGACATTATGATTTTACCCGGTATAGAAAGTTACCCCAATTGTGAATGGATTGTTATGGATCGGTTTGGCAAGCTTGTATATTCCGAAAAAGGCTATCAAAACGAATGGAACGGCGTAGCTAATACAGGGCATTTAGCGGGGAAAGCTCTTCCGTCGGATACGTATTTTTACATGCTTGATCTGGGTGTTGGAAAGGATCGAGTTCAAACCGGATTTTTTGTACTTAAAAAGCAATTGAATGATTAGAGCCATTACCATTTTGGCATTATTGACCACGTACATCGGGTCGTATGCACAAGTTGGCTATCAGGCCAATCAGTATATGTTTAACCAACAGTTAATTAACCCTGCCTATGTGGGAAAAGACTTGAAGGTAAAAGGTGGCGCACTGGGGAACAACCAACTTGCTGGAATTGATGGCTCGCCCAAGCTGCTGGCCCTATATATGTCAAGTCCAATTGGATTAACCAAAGCATCTGTTGGGATTAACTTTACTTCGTACGCCTTTGGCGTACAATCGAACAATGAAATAACTGGTATCTACAGTTATCGAATTCCGTTTAAGAAGTTCTCCGCCATATTTGGCATGCAGGCAGCCTTAGCCAACAACACCATTAACAACGGCCGCCTTCGTGGAGGGCAGCCCGGAGACGAAATGTATACAGCCAATGCCAGTGGTTGGGGATACAACTTCGGCTTTGGTGCATATTTCTCTGGATCTAAAAGCTTCCTGAGCATTTCAGCTCCTGCGTGGTGCCGACAAGCCATTATGGTAGGCGGTGATTTGGAGACAGAGGTGGACCCGGGTGCCATGCCCCTGTTTGTTTCAGCCGGGTACGAATATCGAGCGTCGAACAATTGGTGGATCGACCCTTATTTCCTTTTGCGCTATTATCCCGATGGGCAAAACGTTTTAGATCTCAATGTAATTTTTGATTATAAGAATACGGTTTGGTTCGGCCCCTCCTTTAAAGCGGGCTCCCAATTCGGAATCATAGTCGGATCAAAGGTCAATTCATTTCTTCAGGTAAGTTATTCAGGTAGTATTTCACAACAAACGCGTCCCGGGTTTTCGGGATCAAGCCACGAGCTTTGCATTGGTTTTGTTGTAAAAGACAAGGCTGTAAAAACCGCTAACTCATTAAGATTCTTTTAACTATGAAGATTAACATAACTTTTGGTTTAATAGTTTTGTGGATGTTAGTCACCTCTGCCGGAAAGAGCGATAGCTTTAGTCGTGCCAACGCGTATATGGAAGGAAAGAATTACGACCTAGCCGTTGAAATGTACGAAAAGGCTATGGGAGAATTACCTCCTGCTAAGAAAACGAGTCGACTGGCAGAAATAACCAAACAATTGGCCATTGCGCATTTTAAAATGAAGCATTACTTGCAAAGTGAGTGGTATTTCGACCAAATCATGCAGGGTGACATCCACGATGCGGAATTGCTTTTTGATTATGCACAATTACAACAAGTACAAGGAAGACTATCTAAAGCCATAACGTATTACGAACTTTGGGCAATTGAAACAGAGCGCCCTGTGGAGGCGAAGAATTACATCGACTTCTGCAAAACCTTGCTTGAAAGCCAGCATTCAGAAGTGACGCTCAAGGTTGAACTCGCTTCCATCAGTACAGACCAACACGATGAATTCTGCCCAAGCATTAGTCCATTTGGGTACTTGGTGTACACTTCAAACCGGCCTACGCAAAGAATAGCCGCCGCGGATGTAACCATTCCTTCGCCCACCAACCTTTACCAAACCGATCGATTGAGATCGGGGAGTTTACAAAACGGAACACCGGTTTTAAAGCCTTCAAAAAATAGCTATAATCAGGGAAGCGCCTGCTTTTCGGCCGATGGTCAATCCATGTTTTATACCGGGAACATTGTGTCGCCAGTTAAGCCATTTTCGGAGGATGCGTCTCAATATACCCTGGGCATCTTTGAAAGTCGGTTTAATGGGTACAAATGGGGTAAGCCTGTGTTAATTGAGATGGATAATCGATACAACTGTGCCTTCCCTGCTGTTTCGGCGGATGGGAACATGCTGATCTTTTCGTCGGATATGTTGCCGGGCCATGGCGGAATGGATTTGTTTGTGACCTACCGCGGAGATAATGGTTGGACCAAAGCCGTTAATTTAGGGGCGGTTGTTAACTCCACCGGAAACGAAGTTTACCCTTTCATTTTAACCGAAAACAACACGAAGCATTTGTACTTTTCTTCGGATGGTAGACCGGGTCATGGTGGATTGGATTTGTATTCAAGTAGTATGGATCAACATACGTGTGATTCAATAACCCTGCTTCCCGCACCCTTGAATTCTTCGTATGACGACTTTGGATACACCGCAGGGGTGGGCAATAACTTTGGTTTTTTTAGCTCCAACCGAGCCGGAACCGACGATGTATATCGTTTTACAAACGGGGTAGAAAACAACGGTGAAACAAAATCAAGCCATACCATCGAAACTGTGATCATCGAAAAACACATCATCGAAGAACCTGTTTCTGAAACGGTTCAAGAAGAAGGAACACCCTCGAACAAAGAAGGAATTGTTGACTCAAAGAACTCCACAACCTCGGTAAATATCTCCGAAAATAAAACAATCGAAGAGCCTGCACAGGAAACGGTAACGCTTAAAATAAAGATGGAAGAGTCCAAACCTAAGTATGTAGAAAGCTACGAAGTCGCACCAACTCATTCCAACGACTATCTTGAGTACGATCAATTGAACGGATATTATGTGGTGATGTATTCTGCACTCAATGCCAATAATCTGCGGTCGTACCGAAACCGCAACTTCCCCGATGCCTTGTTAATTAAAAACAAAAACGGGTTTTATCACATTGCTTACTGGGTTGCCTACGATAAAGAAACCGCTGAAGAAGTCTTCGCCGAAAAGGAAGAGCTCAACAAAGAAATCTGGTTGTTTAAACCGTAAAGCTCTGCACTAAAAAAGTCCGGAACTGGATTGCTTTGGGGTTCTGATAATTTGAGTTTTTCAGTTTCCTTTCGTTTACATCCATTTCATTACTCATAAACCCACAAATCGTAGGAACTCTCCGGAATCCTTTAAGACCCTTAAATCTTCAGGTTTGCCAATGAAATAAAACCAGTTTCCATTGCCTTTTATCTTCCCAATATGCATGGCGTACTCTGGCAATTTTTCTTGAATGCACTGGGCTATCAATTGATAAAATTAGATGTTTGGCTGATCGTTTTTCGACAATCGAATGGCCTACTTCGTTCCTTACACGACAAATCAAACAAATCAGATTTCGAAACGGCATAGCCGTAGTTTGTACCACTTATTGTTAACTGCTTACCACACTGTTGCTAAAAATTTGTTGCAAGATGAGATTGTGTTGTTGGTATTAAACGCCTCAGCATTTTACAGCCAAAAGGAGTTTACCTCGCAAAGTTTTTGATAGCTTGTATGCTGATAATGAACGGTTTGATTAATCTTCGACTGTCCAAAAAGACTTGAAAATGCACCAAAGTAAATAATGAAGAAAGCGCAGATGTTGGAAGTAAAACGTGATCTTATAGTGCCTAATATCAAATATACGAGCTAGAACACCGCACACAGCGGCACCTTTGCCGGGCTTGGGTTAAGAATGAGGTAGATGAAGTGGTGCCATCAGGGATTAACCCTCAACGGCTTTGAGATTTGCCAACCCGAACATCGGCTAATAACGGTCCAGCTAACTCTAACGCGAAACCACGATTTTTTGAATGGCCACTGCATGTCCAATCTTAACCTTGCAGTAATATACCCCAGAAGCGAGGCCAGAAACGTCCATTTCGGATTGATGACTCCCAGCATTTTGCTCGGCATTTAAAACGGTTAAAACACCTCTTCCATTTATGTCACACAATTCAATATTAACAAGCTCATTTCGATCTAAGCTGTATGCAATAGACGCAACATCAAATACCGGATTTGGCATGATGCTCACGGCAACGTTTTGAGAAAGTGCTTTTATTGCCGAAGAACCGGATGCAACCAAATCAATATCATCGAGCGCTAAATAAGATCCTTTCGTTTCAGCACCGCTTTCTGTAGATGGGCTGAAATGAACAGAACCACTGTCGGGGCTTCCCACCATTTTATACTTATCGCCCAAATAGTACGCAACTCGCTTGTAATCAATCGAAACCGTGTCTGAAATATACGCAGTTTCATTAAGTAAGGTGTCTCGTATTCCTAATTTAGCGTCGAAACGGGTTAACACAATGGTAGCACCGGCAACATCGTTGCCAAAGGGTATGAAATTGTATTGAAATACAAAGCTGTCGGGCTTAATTGCAATGGCAAAGTTTTGATTAAGACCTGCTGCGTTGTCTGTATTTACCATCAAAGCCGCTCCCATTCCTGCAAATGATTTAAGAATGAGGGTATCACCATTTGGTTGAATGGCATCAAACTTTCCACCAATTTTTAAGACGCCGCCGTTTGCTCCAAACCAGGTAAACGGTGGGCCTTCAAAGTTGCCATTTGGTACATTTTGGGCGTTGACCATAAATACCACACCAATGGTTAGAATAAGAGTAAAGAATGCTTTCATATTTCTGATATTTTCGTCAAACATAAGTATTTAAGCACGAACCAACTATCGTACAACTTTGGTCAACATGTAGCCCTACCCTTCAACTGAAAAATATCCATTTATATTTGTCACTTATGTTCGACCCTCGTTTATGATTAAAACTTCATTTTTGCACATTCCTATTTTAAGCTTTTTCGTAGGGATTGTTCTTTTAACTTCTTGCAAAAAATCGGAGGAAATTGCATTGGGTAACAGCGGCTTGATCGCCCTTAGTTCGCATTCGGGATCAGAACGTGTTTCCATTCAATCAACCTCAGATGGGGGCTTTTTGGTGGTAAGTCATACGCGCCGAAATCAGGATCAAGACATTTCAATCATGCAATTCAATGAAGATTTAGTCTTGCAATGGGAACGACTCATCGGGGGCAAGTTTGACGATAAAATGGAACACGTTTTTATCGATCGAGATCAGAACATCTTCATTGCTGGCTTTGCATTTGGCTTTGGTCAAGATACGCTCAGGCCTCGGTTATCGCGAGATTGGCTTCCCTATTTTCATCTGCTCTCAGCAAGCGGAACAACCTTGTGGGAAACAACAACCCTTTTTCAGAATTACAATAAATCGAATCAAAACTTTACGGATGTGGCTCAAGATCCGAATGGCAACTACCTTGTGAGTGGCAAGATTTCAGTGTTGGCACAAGACACGAATGGAAACTTTTTTGGAGCCAATCGATTCCCAACCATCGTAAAAATTGAAGCTGATGGCACTAAGCCAAGGCTGTTCATTCGATCCTTCCAATCAGCCGAAGCCAATATTGAAGCCATTGTGCAAGTTGCATCTAAGACCTATGCCTTTGGGCACGGTCTGGTCTCGAATTCGCAGGCCGAGTACTATACCATTGATCCCGGAAATGTTGGTGGAATGGATCGATGCAAGACTATAGATACGCTCAACTGGCGGTCGGATGCTCAACTTTCAAACCCCCTTATTGCCACACTTATAAAACAAGAAAGTGACCTCTTGCATTCGTTTGTAATCAATCGCAACCTACTCGTTCGATACACCCTACAAATCTCAACCAAGAAAATGGCGGTTGAAATCATGCCAATGCCTTTTAGAGATGTTACCTGGGCCGGACAAGATGCAAACGCCTTTATGTTTGCCACAGAAAGCGGTTGGATTTATGAAACCGACAGCGAGTTGAAACTTACCAACTCATTTCATTCCAACTATCCTATTAAGCAAATTTGCAAACGAAAAGATGGTGGATACAATGCGGTGATATATCAAGGTGATGTGTTTTTCCTAGCACGATTAAATGAAAAAGGCCAAGTTGTTGATCATGAATAAATTCCGTAGTTTTATTGTCGTTCTTTTGGTCCTGCAGATCTCTGCATGTACTGATGATTCGAAAAACCAGTCGAAGGTAAACCTTCTTCAGCTCGATGATTTTATAATTAGATCCATACAGAAAGGGTCTGATAATGCGGTGATTTGCACAGGATTTTACGAAAAATTGGATGACTTCGTTGTACTCGAATACAATGAAGACCTCAATTTTCAACGTAAAACCCAGCTGAATGGTTTGGCTAAATTTAATGGGTCCGTTAAACTTTTGTCGCTTCAAGAAAATGGGTATTTAATCAGTTGCTTTATATCAAGCGATGTTCCGCAACGATTAATGCTCTACAAAACCGACCCTGATTTCAACATTACAAAAGAAGTGCAAGTAAGCAGTTGGAACAACGCAGAATCTAAAACGAACGTGCGCCAACTCATTGAGCTCAAAAATGGTGATATCTTAATGGCGTTCGACACCATGGGAATTAGTCCAAAATTCTCCGGTTTCGTTTTTCAACGTTTCGACAAGGATCTTGAAACGCTCTTTAGATATGCCGACAACATAATGCCTAATACAGGTGGTTTTTCGCCTCGAATTGTTGAACTAGAAGATGAGAGCTTGTTTTACGTTATTGCAACAAGCCATGCCGATATTGGCGGTCCGTTTAAGTCGATTCGCAGCGGACGCTTAAGCAAGGCAGGGGCATCGTTGTTCTCGAACTTTACCTCGAAGCAAGAACCCTTGCTTGCTCCGGTTGGGTTATCGCTCATGAACAACAAACTGGTGTACGAAGTACTTATTAACCAAGAAGTATTGCATTTCATGACCTTTGACATCGAGACGGGCGGCATCTTGCTCGATCAAGAAATGAGCTATAATGAAGTAAATCATTTTAATCAATACGGAGCCTTTGTGAACCAATACCCATTCACCTTGTTAGTGGCGCAGACCATTGGCGAAGCAAATTCTTTTTCATCTCATGGCACGCAAAGTCAAGGACACGTACTCTACTCCAAAGCAACGAGTTCATTGTTCATGTCGACCGTTAATGACCAATTAATTCCAAGCGTCGCTTTCAACGTACAACTACCCGCATTTGATCAAGTAAAATCGTACCGACAACTCTACCAAAACGACGGGAATGTTTTGGTTGCTGTAAGTTACGATTACCTTGGTGAAAGCTATTTCAATCTCCAAAAACTGGATTTGAATGGCAAAGTAGTGGAGTAAATTTGGGTTGAATGAGTAGGGTAAAATCTTATTTTAAGCCAGTCCATGCAGATCAAAGTAAGTTTTCAGAGATAAGTTGCAAGCCACGTCCATTCTTTCGAGTGGCGATGTGCGTTTTAACGGATGGGGTAGAAGCCTTCCGCAGTTTTAAAATCGAAGAAATTAACTCCACTTAATGTCCGCAGAAAACATCAAAATAAAAGATTAAATTGAAGAGAATAGAAGTAAAAAAAGGTGAAATCCTCCAAAAGATAGGAGAGTTAAACAGCAAGGTATATCATGTTGAATCTGGTTTGTTACGCAGTTATTCCATTGACGATAAAGGGAAAGAACATATATTTATGTTTGGTCCTAAAAATTGGATTGTAGCCGACAATTGTGAAGCGAAAACTCCTTGTGAATTATTTATAGATGCCTTAGAAGATTCCATTCTGGTTGTAAATGAAAAAGACCTTGCCGTACAAAATTCAAATGTAACCGCATTGATAAATCGCCTTGCTGTTTTACAAAAACGAGTAATCATGTTGATGAGTACCTCAGCGTTGGAACGCTATATGCATTTCATGCAAACATACCCAGATATCATTCAGAGAGTTCCACAAAGAATGATTGCTTCTTATTTAGGAATAACACCCGAAGCTTTAAGTAGAGTTAGAAAAGAACAATCCAGAAATAAATTTATTTCTTGACCTACATCAATGCCCAGCTTTTTTCAAGTGGTCATCTTTGCAGTGTTAATGATTATAAAAAACAAAATGATGGGTCTACACGAATTGCAAATTAGCAAAACAAGAAAAATTACAGGGTACACACTTTCAATATTACCCTCTTTATTGATATTAATGGCCGGAATATCCAAGCTAATGGGCTCTGAAGAAATGGTGCAAAATTTTGCAAATCTGCCTAATTGGGAAAATCAAATGATGTTTATCGGAGTATTAGAGTTGGTTATTCTTGTTCTATACTGGATACCTAAAACAATGAACTTGGGTTTTTTTTTAATGTTAGGTTTTATGGGTGGAGCACTTCTAGCTGAAGTAGTTTTAAAAGGCGGTATTCCAATACCTGCAATCTTTGTAACAACTTTATTTTATGTTGGAACAATGCTTAGAAAACCTGCCCTATCTAATTTGGGTATATAAAAAATAACTGCTTAATATAATAACCTGAGTTCGATTAATATTTGCAGGTTCAGATTTTTATAAAATTGTATAGTCGAAGCGTCCTGTTTGTAGGTTTACCGGGGTAAACCAAGAACGGATAATGAAGACTATGCGGCTTTATTAAAAAGCAAATTTCTCATTTCCACTTGTCAACAGCAATCTACTTCATCAAAATCGTTCAAAATAGCCCGCTATTTTTCACAATTTTCATTCGCATCTCACTATTGACAAGCGTTCTGAACCGCAAGGATTAATCGAACTCAGGTTAGTAGTGAAAAGTGAAAAACTGAGGATTGAGGATTGAGGATGAAATATTGATAATTGGGAAAGTGTGCGTCCCTAATTAGTGTTGACCAGTTTAACACTAATTATATTCAAACTCAAACTCAATGTCATTATGAACTCGTTTCAGGATCTTCATAGAACTAGTACAATGCTCATCAAAGCATTTGGCGTGCGGGCTATCAAACATTCGTATTGTTCGATTAACATTCATTTACTAATCACCAAGACCCTGAGTCGAGCTCAGAGCGACTCCAAGCTCTGTGGTGGATAAGTCTTGACACTAATACTTCCTTCTAAGAATTCATATAATGTTTAAAAAACAATGGGATGGTCTCAATTCCTTTGTTAAAATTGAAGATACCAAACTTTTCATTGGGCGAATGGATGGCATCTGTATCCAAGCCAAAACCCATTAAAATGGATTTAACCCCTAAAACATCTTCAAACAAAGCAACGATTGGAATACTTCCACCACTTCGAGTGGGTACCGGTGATTTGCCAAAGCTTTCTTCCAACGCCGAAACCGCTGCATTATACGCCTTCGAGCCTGATGGAGTTACATATGGGTTTCCGCCATGGTGTGGAGTTACCTTAACACGCACCGATTTTGGGGCAATTGCCTCGAAATGTTTGGTAAACAGTTCCGTAATCCGGTCGCAGTTTTGATTTGGTACCAAACGCATCGAAATTTTGGCATTGGCCTTCGAAGGCAAAACAGTCTTACTCCCTTCGCCAATGTAGCCACCCCAAATCCCATTTACATCGAGGGTTGGACGGATTCCGGTTTGTTCAACAACGCTGTACCCCTTTTCGCCATAAACTTCGGCAACAGCCAATTGCTCCTTATATACTTCAATATTAAAGGGTACTTTAGACATTTCAGCGCGTTCTTTAGCACTCAGCTCAATAACATCATCATAAAAGCCTGGAATGGTAATGTGTCTGTTTTCATCGTGTAATGAGGCAATCATTGTACAAAGTATATTAGCTGGATTACCAACCGCACCGCCATATACACCACTGTGCAAATCGATGCTGGGTCCAGTAACTTCAACCTCTACATACGATAGCCCTCGAAGTCCAACATCCAGCGATGGCGTATCATTGTCGATCATTGCGGTGTCGGAAATTAGGATTACATCGCATGCCAACTTTTCTTTGTTTGCCTTGCAATAGGTTCCCAAGTTCGACGAACCAACTTCTTCCTCACCTTCAATCATAAACTTTACGTTGCATGTCAAGGTATTGGTGTTCATCATGGTTTCAAACGCCTTAACATGCATATACACCTGGCCCTTGTCATCGCAAGCCCCGCGCGCATAAATCTTCCCGTCGCGTATGGTTGGCTCAAAGGGAGGAGTTTCCCATAAATGGTCTGGCGACGAAGGCTGAACATCGTAATGGCCATATACCAGTACCGTTGGTAAGGCCGGATCGATGATTTTTTCGCCATATACTATGGGGTGACCTGCGGTTTTTTCTACCACAACTTGATCGGCTCCGGCAAGTTTTAACTTGTTGGCTACGTATTCGGCTGCTGCCACAACGTCGTTTTTGTATACGCTGTCGGCACTAATGGATGGAATACGAAGCCATTCTAGAAGTTCGTTTAAGAATCGCTCTTGATTTTTTTGGATATAGTCTGCTTGTGTCATGTCTCAATTTGAGCAACGAAGGTACTTTTTTTTGCCAGTCTGAAAGATGAACGACGATCTACTTTTTAACGGCCAATTAACGCTTCATAGTTGCAAGTGTTCAGCCGCATTAACATCCCTATAACGTTTATATGGCGACAAAATGGACGACGGATATTTTTTTAATTTGGCTAAGCTGATGAGAGTTCCTCATCCACCGCACCACAACAAACATCGACATCAATAATGGATTGTATTGATCAAATAACCTTGCACGCTATCTTCCAACCTATTATCACTCAATTTTTGCGACAAACCGTTGGCGTGTTGTTAGACACAAATGCGGTTTGAAAAAAAATACTGTGATATTTAGAAACAAGGCACTTTAATGCTCGGAAAAGTAGGATTCCCGAAATTGGAAAAATTGACTCAAGATGGGAGGTCATTTTGGAAATGAAACATCATTTATGACCGTTTCTTTTCCTATAAAACTCGATAACCCATTCATTCAATTGTTTGCATCATTGGACACTAGTGCTTTTCTACTATTTTTCGCCGAAATTCTCAATTGTGGCACTCATGGCACTTGTGTTGTACCAGTAACATCAAAGAACTCATATTTGTCAAGAACAATTTTATCTACACCAAAAGCTGCTGCGCTTCAATCTATCAAAGGCATGGGTTAGATGCTGAATTTTAGGTATTCAACTTTAACAATGTTTATAACCTGAGTTCGATTCACAATTTTCATTGGCATCTCACTATTGACAAGCGTTCTGAACCGCAAGGATTAATCGAACTCAGGTTATTAGAAACCCAATTAGCTTCGTTGAAATCAGTCGGTTTATAAATATAAACCTTCCTGTTTTCGCCTCACTACTTGGCCTCTATCCAAATCTGAATTTAAAAAGATTAATCGAACTGAGGTTTATAATAACCAATACAACGAACAACTTTCAAATTGACTTGAGCAAGTACCCTACCGGGATTTACCGTGTAGTATTAGTAACCGGGTATGAGAAGCAAGTGTTGAAAATAACTCACCACTAACATGCCACTGCGATTCGTTCGTCGATATTGAAACCGTTCTTAAGGTCTCACAATTTGTATTGCGAGGCTTTTTTTTTGGAGCTGAGACAATTTCATAAGCTTTATCTTTGTTAATTGATATCTGTATTTGCTGAATGTTTTAAATGACGAACTCAGGATTCAATATACTTCTCATCCATAAACTATGAAGGTCAAACGTTTCATATCCGAATTTTTAATCTGCAGTTGCTGGGTTTTGTTTTGTTCTATAACCTTTGGTCTGTCAAGTACAACGATTGAAATGGACGAGGAAAATAGAGTGGGCTATGTTCACAGCGAAACGGACGACATGTACTTCGTGGATCTTACAAAAAACAGTATTCAAAGCTTTTTGAAAACATCGCAAAATGAGTTTTATACAACCTTTGCCAATTGCGAAACAGAACTTGCGAGTACCGGAAAAAAAATGGTCTTTGCAACCAACGGCGGAATGTTTCACGCAAATCAAATGCCCGTGGGTTTATACATTGAAAACGGGATTCAAATCCAAGCCATAGATACCCTAAAGAAATCCGGAAACTTTTATTTGATGCCCAACGGCATTTTCAGCATTGAAGATGGAAAGGCTCAAATAAGAACAACTACACAATTTATAAAAGCAAAACCAAACCCAACGCTCGCCACCCAATCTGGGCCTATTTTGGTAACCAATGGCAAAATCCATCCAGCCTTTAACCGCGATTCTCCCAATCGGTATATTAGAAGCGGTGTGGGCATCATTGATGAAACACATTTGGTCTTTGTTATTTCAAACAAAGCCGTAAACTTTCACTCTTTTGCCATCTTATTTCGCGATAAACTTAATTGCCAAAACGCGCTCTATCTCGATGGAGCCATTTCTAAAATGTTTGTGAACGACGGAGCCGATGTTCGATTGGAAGACGGAGCTTTTGGGGTCATTTTAGGAGTGGTGGAGTAAAAATGTATAATTTCGTGTAGGTTGTTATGAATGCCAAACTTTGATGAATCAATATTTCGAAGATCACGTTGCACCTCATTGTCTTTATAACCTTAAATCTTTCAGTCTTTAAATCTTTAAGTCCTCAAGTCTCCCAACCTTTCTCTAGTCTTAGAATTATTCTATTTTATCGACCTTACCCATCTTTCTACTTTTTATATTGTTAAACTTTGCACCACAGCTTGCTGGATGGCATTAATTTAACAACATGACGAAAAAAATTACAATCTTTCTCCTGCTTCTTTCCGCCGCTGCTGCATCTTTTTCTTTTATGCAGGCCGAACCAACGGCAGCCGAAATCATTAAAAAAGCTCAAGATCGACTTAATGGCGAAACCACACAAGCAACCATTAAAATCTCCATTATTCGTCCGAAGTGGAGCCGCACCATGGGTATTAAATCATGGTCGAAAGGCACCAAATACGCTATGACCTTGATTACCGATCCGGATCGGGATAAGGGTACCGTTTTTTTGAAACGCGATCGAGAGGCCTGGAATTGGGTGCCTGCTGTAGAGCGGGTAATAAAACTTCCGCCCAGCATGATGAGCCAAAGTTGGATGGGAACGGATTTAACCAATGACGATTTAGTTAAAGAATCATCCATCGAAGATGATTACACCCACATTTACAACGGGAAAGAAACGGTGAATGGACGAGAATGCTATAAACTCACCTCCATACCTACCGAAAGCGCTGCAGTGGTGTGGGGTAAGGTTGTATCGTGGATCGATACCAAAGACTACATACAAATGAAAACTGAATTTTTCGATGAAGATGAGGAATTGGTGAATACCTTTAATGCAACCGCCATCAAGGTGTTGGGAGGCAAAACCCTTGCTTCTAAGTTGGAGATTATACCTGCCGATAAGCCCGGGCAGAAAACCATAATGGAATACATTTCTTTGGTTTTTGACCAGCCCATATCTGACGATTTTTTTACCGTTCAAAACATGAAAAAGGTTAAATAAGTTGGATGAAATCCTTTCGTAAACTCCTGATATACAGCCTAAAAGAATGACACTAACTCTTGCTTGGAGAAACATTTGGCGCAATAAACGCCGGACACTGATAACGGCAGCAATGATTTTTATGGCCGTTGTTTTGGCCGTAATTATGCAAAGCGTTCAAAGCGGCGTGTACGACCGTAACATCCATAATCTCGTTAGTTTGAGTTCGGGGTATGTGCAAGTTGCTCAAGCTGGCCACAATGAAGATAAAACGCTTGAGACATCGATGGAAATTACGCCGGAACTGTCAAAGAAAATCACTTCGGTGGAAGGGGTTAAGGGCTTTGTTCCAAGAATTCAAAACGTTGGACTTGTTGCATCAATCGGCAGCAGTAAAGAATGTTTTATCATTGGGATGGATCCGGATAAAGAAAAGGAAATCTCAAAGCTCGATCAGCGCCTTACATCTGGAGATTATTTAACCAACGATGACCAAGGTGTTATTTTAGGAGAAGGGCTGGCCAAGCGAATAGAAGCCAAGATTGGTGATTCGATTGTGATTCTAAGCATTGGCTTTCACGAACAAAGTGCCAACGCCTTGTTGCCGGTTAGAGGCATCGCTAGCTTATCGTCTCCCGACTTGGATAAGCGCATGATTTACATGACCATCCCGGCAGCTCAATACCTCTTTGTGCTAGGAAATCGAGTTTCGGATGTATCCATCGAGCTGGAAAATCATCGAGATTTCGAAGAAGTTGCGGCCGCTCTAAAAATAATATTAGGAGATGAATATGAGGCGCTTACGTGGAAAGAACTCTTTCCAGAACTGGCACAGCTGGTTGAGGGAGATAATGCCAGTAATTTCTTCATTCTCGCCGTGCTCTACCTCATCATTGCCTTTGGAGTTTTTGGCACTGTTTTAATGATGTTGGCCGAACGAAAAAAAGAATTTGGCATGGTTACCGCCATCGGAATGCCGCGTAAAAAACTGGCCTTAATTGTTTTCTTAGAGAACATTACCATATCGTTTTTAGGCGCCATTGGAGGCATGATGGGTGCAACTCCATTGGTGTATTGGCTCAAAAAATACCCAGTAAGTTTGGCGGGCGACATGAAGGAAGCGTATTTGAAACTGGGCTTCGAGCCGGTAATTACCGCCGATTTTTACGCTTCGGCCTTTCTTGGGAATGCTGCCTTAGTCTTTTTTATAGCATGCCTGTTGTCGGTTTATCCATTCTATAAAATTTTATTTATGAAACCCATCGAATCGCTGAGATCATGATCATTCAAATAGCTTGGAAGAATATTTGGCGGAATCGGAATCGCTCGTTGGTGGTAATATCCGCAATGGTGGTTGCAACCGTAGCCGTTCTCTTCATGATGTCTTTTATGTGGGGCATGTCGGAATACCGAATAAAAGAAGCCATTGAGTTGGAAACCAGTCATTTGCAAATTCACGATTCGTCATTTACCGAATCGTTTGAAGCCAAACACATCATCGATAATCCGGAACAATACGCGAAACTACTAACCAACGATCCGAGAATAAAAAGCTTTTCGCGGAGGGTAATAACGAACGGAATTGCGCAAAGTTCGAGAAGCACTACCGGTGTGCTCATCTATGGCGTAAATAAAGAAGAGGAAATGACAACCTCGGGTTTGCACAAAGAAATGGTGGAGGGGGAGTACATGCCCGATTCTCGATTGTTCCCAGCGGTTATTGGCAAAGACTTAGCCGATAAGCTCAAGTTGGAGTTGAAGAATAAAATGGTGCTCCAAATGCAAGACATTTATGGAGATATCGTTCCGATTCGTGTAAAGATCGTTGGGATTTTTGAAACCAATAACAGCAGATACGATGCGCTTTCAGTTTTTGTTCCGCAAGATCGGCTTTCAGAATTGTTAAAGTTGGAGGGTGGCATTAACGAAATTGCAATTCTTTTAAACAACCCCGACGATTTGAACGAAGTGCGAACGGGACTGGAAGTCAATGCTAAAAACGCAATCAAAACATGGAAGGAAATCTCCCCTGAGCTGGCCTTGGCCATCGATTCGTTTGATAAAGCCATGATCATTATGGTGATTATCTTTTTTCTAGCCGTGGCCTTGGTGATCATAAATATTATGTTAATGGCTATTTTAGAGCGCGTTAGAGAGTTGGGCATGCTCATGGCCATTGGCATGAACAAGCTTCGAGTCTTTTTTATGGTGATGTTCGAAACGGTGCTGTTGTCGCTGGTTGGATTGCCAATCGGGCTGCTGATAGGTTACTTAATCATTGAAACCACCGGTAAATCGGGCATAGATATTACTGAACTGTACGGAGAAGGGATTTCTGAAATGGGCTACAACTCCATCATCTATCCAACTTTGCCAAGCGAACAATATTGGGTAATGGCCGGACAAGTAATGTTGATCATTTTTATTGCAGCCATCGTACCAGCCCGTCGTGCATTGAAATTAAACCCGGCAACTGCCATACGAAAAATATAAGAATTGAAACGAATGGAAATGGAAGGAAATAATGTAATTGAAACCAAGGCATTAACCAAGGTATACAACGGTTCTGTTATAAAGGTAAAGGCACTGGATGGCGTGGATCTTGAAATAAAACGAGGGGAATTTACGGCGATTGTTGGGCCAAGTGGGAGTGGTAAAACCACCTTGCTCAACATCATTGGCGGCTTGGATGAAGCAAGTTCTGGCTCTGCGGTTGTGGCTGGACAAGAAATAACCTCAATGAAAGAAAATGCCCTCATTAATTTCAGATTGCATAACATCGGTTTTGTGTTTCAAGCCTACAACCTTATTCCAGTATTAACCGCCAAAGAAAATGTTGAGTTTATAATGCTCATGCAAAAATGGGATAAGTCTAAAAGAGAAGATCGATCTAAATCTTTATTGAAGGCTGTTGGCTTGGAAAAAGAAATGAACAAGCGCCCAAATGCCATGAGCGGAGGCCAGCAACAGCGGGTTGCCGTAGCACGCGCCTTGGCAAGCAAACCTCAGTTTGTTTTGGCGGATGAACCAACGGCAAACCTCGACTCACATTCTACTGCCAATTTACTCGACATCATGGTTAAGTTGAATAAAGAAGAGCACATGACCTTTGTTTTTTCAACACATGACCAGCGTGTAATTGATCGAGCTCGAAGAATTGTAACCCTCGAGGATGGTAAAATCGTAAGCGACGAACGAAGAGACTGAACTTTTCATGCATCGTAAAATCCTCATAATTATACTCTTAGCATGTACTTTTGGAAGTGTTGATGCCCAACTTAAAAAGGACAATTTTTCGTATCGTGGGTATTTAAAAGACTTGCGTATTATGAGCGTTGGTGGCGGAACCACCCTCCAGCAAAACTTAATTCATCATCGAATCAATTTTAGGTATCAGGCCGATACTGCCTGGAACATAGGTCTCGAACTGCGCAACCGCGTTTTTTACGGCGAATTTTTGAAGCATTTGCCTGGGTATGGAGATGGCTTGGAAGTAGATCCTGGAATGGTAGATTTGTCGTGGTCGTGGATTAATAATAAAGAACTTGTGGCACATACTGCCATCGATCGGATGTGGGTGAATTATTCCAAAAACAATTGGGACATACGCTTGGGAAGGCAACGAATAAATTGGGGTCAGAACATTGTATGGAACCCCAACGATTTATTTAATGTTTTAAACTTTGCCGACTTTGATTACGAAGAACGACCGGGTTCGGATGCCTTTAAGCTGCAGCGATATTTTAAAAATTCGAGCAATTTACAATTGGCCTATAAGTTTACACAGAACTCAAAAAATCAAGTGATTGCTGGCTTATATCAGTTTAACAAAAGACTATATGATTTTCAGATTTTAGCCGGTCGGTATAATCACGATGTGGCGCTAGGTGTTGGATGGGCAGGTAATATAAAGAACGCAGGTTTTAAAGGGGAAGCCACTTTTTTTGAACCAATGTGGGATCCTGATTCTTCCTACCGAAGTGTAATTTCTTCTATATCCATTGATTTTATACCAAAGAAGGGCCCTTATATATTAACCAGCTTGCTGTACAATTCTTCGGGCATCGGAGATTTAGATCGATTGCTTACTCTTTCGCCATCTTCGGGTGGAACGTTGGATGTTAAGCAACTCATGCCCAATAAATACAGTGCTTTTGTGCAAGCTTCTGGTCCAATTAACCCGTTGATATCCGGAAGTTTGGCAGCCATTTTAGCACTCGATATGAACGGCTATTTCTTGATGCCCTCCATCGACATTAGCGTAAAACAAAACTTAGATCTTTCACTTGTGGGCCAAAGCTTTATTGGTAAACGAGCAGAGTGGGAAAGCTTAGGCAGTGCCGTTTTTGTGCGGTTTAAGTTGAGTTATTAGAAACCTGAGTTCGATTAATCTTTTAAAATTCAGATTTGTATAGATCACAATATGCAAGGCAAAGACTTGCCGGTTTATTTATATAAACCAAAAGGCTTTAACACGGCAAATTGTGAAGGTATCCGAAAGTCAATTGCACTTGTGAAAAGCGATTTTCTTCGCAATTTTTACTCGAAACCCACTGTCCACAAGCGTTCTGAATTCAAAATATGAATCGAAATCAGGTTAGAAGTTTGTCGAACGCTATCTTCTTCCAGCTCCATCGGTGCAGCAGCAGTTGTTCAATAAAGGCCGGTGCAAAGAGCTCGGTAGAGGCAACACCTTATCAAATAGAGTTAATCAATATTTCCAGCATCTTAGGTGCAAAACTTATATATACATGCCGGTAATAAGATCACAAGTTCATTGGATTTGTTGTGGGCTTAGCTTATTTTTGGGAAAGCCCCAGCAAAAAAATGAAAATGCCATTTATATGCCGAATAACCTATAATTCAAAAGATCACCATGGTTGTGTACATAGGGCGGAACCTGTCCGCCCTCTGGCGGATAAACGCGATAGGGTCTTCTTATTGGGTATATACTAATGTTAGCTACAAGTAAAAAAAATGGACATTAGAGAAAACCCAAATTATTATATCCAAGAACGACCCTACAAGTCGAAATACATTTGTTGTAGTTGTAGAAAGGCATTTAAAAGGAAAGAAGCGAGTGACGTTAAAGGAATTACTGAATAAATTGAAGAAGCCAAATGCCCAGATTGTGGACTTAAAACTTCTTGGATTGGACCTAAGTTTAGACCGCCAAAATCGACAGATATTAAGACTTGGAATTCAATTGAAGTTTTATCCAGAATTGGTTTATTAAACTTCTTTGGGTTTGCAAACAATCAAATCCAAATACCTGAAAGCCAAAGATCACTAAAGATTCTGCTTAACGAGATTAAAGAAAACTATCAGTGGAATATCAGAAGATGGATAAGTGCGGACTATGATAAAGGAAACTCTGAACAGATTAAGATATTCTCAGAACTCGTACAACGAATTGAAAAAGAAATTAAAACCAGTAGCTAATAACTAAGGCTTCGTAGGGTCGGGACGACCAAACAATGAAGCCGATGTTGCACTATTCCGTGAAGTGGGGGTTTATTCAATTATGGGGGTTTCGATGTGTGACGGGTCTTTTTGGTTTCTCCATTTGTTGCAACCTCGCTCATATTTAGGTTCGAGTAGTGCTTTTATAAGCAGTTTAAGTTGTCTACATCCCCGGTTTAGATTGGCAATTATTTTTGTTTAGTATTTCACAAACATGTAATCATAGCTGCGCCACATCAGTTATGTAACTAATTCATTTTCATTCGCTTAACAGCCTGATACTTTTTAAGCTTATCCATCCATTCCACGGGCGGGCCCCGTTTATCAAATGTGCAAACAATTACAAGGGTTGGCAGCTTACATTTTGGACATTGATGCAATTTATTGCACGAGCTTTGGCCTTCGGGTTGTTTATCTGTTTTGTTGGATTTTGACAACATCTTGCGTTGTAGCTCTTGCAATTTGCCACGTTTCCATGTGCTGCTTAACGTACCATAATGGCGCATGCGAACAAAACCCTTGGGTAAGATGTGAAGGCTAAACCGACGAATAAACTCCGGAACACTTAATTGCATTTGCTTGGATTTTCCTTCTGCTCGATAGTATTTGTAATTGAAGGTAATCTGTTTTTTACTTAATGCTGTTAACCGGTGGTTGCTAATGGCAATTTTATGGGTGTATCTGCCAAGATATTCGATTACATGTTTTGGGCCCCCAAAAGGTTTTTTGGCATATACCACCCAATCCTGCCGGTATAACCCATGCTGGATTTTGTGGTAGTGGTCGGGTAGTTTGGTTTTTAACAACGCACAAAACTTTCCTCTAAACATTCGGCTCATTGCTCGTACGGGGAAAAGAATTTTACTTCCTGTTTTTAATCGCTTGTAAAAGCCAGCCTCTGTTACCGCTACGCCCGGAACAATGCAATGAAGATGTGGATGCAGACTCAGGTTTTGCCCCCATGTGTGCAGGATTGACACCATACCCATAGTTCCGCCCAACCATTTGGCATCAGACCCAAAGTTTTTAATGGTTGCCCAGGCGGCTTTAAACAGTACGTTATACACTATTTTGGGTTCAACCAAAGCGATGGCATTGATTTCTTGGGGAAGCGTAAATACCACATGAAAATAGGGTGCTGGCAACAAATCCTTATTCCTTGCCTGCACCCACTGCTCTTTTTTATGCCCTTGGCATTTAGGACAATGGCGGTTTCTGCAGCTGTTGTAGCTGAGTTGCAAATGCCCGCAGGAAGAACAACCATCAATGTGTCCTCCTAAGGCTGATGTACGACAATCTTTTATGGCACGCAGGGTGCGTATTTGCCAACTGTTGAGAGCTATCTCTTTACTTTCAATGCTTTGCCATCCTTGATTGAGTACATCGGCCACTTCGTATCGTGGCGCCTTCATTATTTTGTACTTGGCAGGTACAAAATATCCAACGGACTAAAGGGTTTTTGTCGGCCGTTCTGGGCCACATGCAAATACAGCATGGTGGTTTCAATATGGCTATGTCCCAGGAGTTCTTTTATGCTCACCAGATCTAATCCATTTTCCAGCAAATGGGTTGCGTAACTGTGCCGAAACGTGTGGGTTGTAATCGACTTTTCTAAACCCGCTTCCTTTTTGGTTTGACGTACAATCCATTGAATGCCGCGTTGCGAATATGCCGTGGGTTTGCCATCTGCATCAGGCTGACCATTAAATAGCCACGTTACTGGATGATCGCATGAAATGTATTTTTTTAATCCCCGGATTAAATGTTCTGATATTGGAACATATCGATCCTTTTTGCCTTTTCCTTGACGCACATGAAGCATTTTTCTGTCGAAATCAACATCTACAAGTTGTACTTTCCGCAGTTCAAAACACCGCAACCCACAATCATAGAGCATCGCTAAAATGATCCGATGTTTTAAATACTTCGGTGTTTTTAGCATCAATCGAACCTCACTTGCGCTCATAACCACGGGGAGTTTCTTTTGACGTTCTATCGAAGGCAGACTGATGTGCTTAACCTTTAGACCAAGCATTTTGTAGACATACCGTAAGCCATAAACGGTATGCTTAAAAAAGCTATCTGATGGAGTGCTTTGCATCTTTTTGAGGTGGTGTAGGTATTCTTCCACCTGCTCCAAATCAAGCTGCTCCGGACTGCAATTGAAATGCAAGGCCAAATGAGCCAAGCATCTGGCATAATTATTTAAAGTACTTTCAGCTTTTCCAGTAATTGCAGTTTTTTGCTGTAATTTGCCATATAGGGTGGCAAAACCATCAACGCTGGCACAAGCTTCTTGTACTAGGGTCTGGGATTTTTTTTAAATCGTGTCATCTTATTTGTTTCTAGAAAAACAAAAGTCGCTAATTACTGCGGAGCAGGAAATAAA
>JBLHHI010000045.1:0-24745 GCA_047614125.1 Bacteroidia bacterium
GGGGCAACCGAGATTACGAAAAACGACCCATCATGGCCAAGGTGGCCAGCAACTTAAGCGATCGAGTAATTCTCACTTCCGACAATCCAAGAAATGAAAGTGCCGAAGCCATTTTGGCCGACATGCAAGTGGGTGTAGAGCCCCAAGACTATAAAAAAGTACTTAAGATAACCGACCGAAACGAAGCCATTAAAACAGCCATTAGCCTAGCTAAAAAAGGAGACATCATTCTAATTGCCGGTAAAGGCCATGAAAAATATCAAGACATCAAAGGGGTGAAGCACCCATTCGACGACAAGGAAATATTTATCAAAAACGCACAATTAATGAGTTAAGGCATGCTGTATTACATCTTTAGATATCTCGAAGAACACTTTAATATTCCAGGCTTAGGTGTGTTTGAGTACACCTCTTTTCGAGCCTCGATGGCCATCATTATTTCTTTGATAATCAGCCTCTTGTTCGGTAAATCTTTGATTGCTCGATTGCAAAAACTTCAAGTTGCCGAAACCGTACGAAACCTTGGGCTTACCGGTGAAAAGGCCAAACAGGGAACACCAACCATGGGCGGGCTCATCATCATAGCGGCCATTCTAATTCCAACGTTGTTGTTGGCACGATTGCGAAACATCTACATCATTTTAATGATTGTTACCACCGTTTGGTTGGGATTGATCGGCTTTATTGATGACTACATAAAAATATTTAAGAAAAGCAAGGCCGGCCTCGCTGGAAAGTTTAAGGTGATTGGTCAGCTTGGCTTAGGATTAATTGTTGGCTTAACCCTTTATTTTAACGATGAAGTAGTGGTGCGGGAGTTTGTACGAGAAGAGGTAGCTACTGCCGAACAGATCAAGTCTGCTTCGAGTGTAAAAACCAACTCGGATGGCGAAAAGCTCTATGTAATCGACCAAAAATCAACCATTACCACCATACCATTTGTTAAGTCGCACGAATTTGATTACGCAGACTTACTCTTCTTTTTAGATGCGAAAACCGCCAAAAAATGGTCGTGGTTGATTTATGTACTGGTCGTTACCTTCATAATTATTGCGGTAAGTAATGGCGCCAATTTAACCGACGGAATTGATGGTCTTGCTGCCGGAATCAGTGCCATTATTGGGGCAACCCTAGCGCTGCTCGCCTTTATTTCGGGCAACGCCATTTTTGCCGACTACCTCAACATCATGTTCATTCCATTTCAGAATGAGCTGGTAATATTTGGAGCGGCCTTCGTTGGAGCTTGCGTTGGTTTTCTTTGGTACAACTCGCACCCAGCACAAGTGTTTATGGGCGATACGGGCAGTTTAGCCTTGGGTGGAATTATTGCCGCCTTTGCCATCATGTTGCGGAAGGAATTTGTGATTCCAATTCTCTGCGGAATCTTTCTCGTTGAAAACTTGAGCGTAATCATACAGGTAAGTTATTTCAAATACACCAAGAAGAAATACGGTGAAGGCCGACGAGTCTTTAAGATGTCGCCCCTTCATCACCACTACCAAAAAGAAGGCTATGCTGAGCAAAAAATCGTAACTCGATTTTGGATTGTAGGCATCATGTTAGCGGTTCTGACCATTGTAACCTTTAAACTAAGATAAGTGTAATCGGTTGAGAATCAGAACAGTCATATTGGGAGGAGGAGAAAGCGGTGTTGGTGCTGCGCTTTTAGCAAAAAAGCTGGGCCACGATGTTTTTGTGTCTGATTTTGGAACGATTAAGCCAAACTACATCCAAGAATTGAAGGAAAATGGCTTGGACTTCGAGATGGATAAACATTCGGAAGCAGATGTTTTAAATGCCACTCAAATCATTATCAGTCCGGGCATTCCAGACAAGGCTCCCATTGTTCAACAGATAAAAGCGGCACGCATTCCAATCCTTTCAGAAATTGAATTTGCTGCAATTAACTCCAAAGCAAAACTGGTTGGCATTACAGGAACCAACGGTAAAACTACTACCACCTTGCTCACGCATCACATTTTGGAAAAAGCTGGATTTGATGCTGTATTAGCTGGAAATATAGGGGTGAGCATGGCACGCCAAGTTGCCGATCGCGATCCGGCCTACTTCGTACTTGAACTCAGCAGCTTCCAACTCGACTATATGTTTAAAACGAGGCTGGATGTGGCGGTGCTCTTAAACATTACACCCGACCATCTGGATCGATATGCCGATTACAAAGCGTACATAGCGTCAAAGTTTCGAATCACACAAAACCAAACGTCGAATCAAGTTTTTGTGTATTGCGCAGATTCTGATCCGGTTACTGAATATATAAATGCGCATGAAATCGCATCTCAAAAACTGCCTTTTACCCTAGCTGGAGAAATTGAGCACGGTGGATGGGCCAACGACGAACAATTTTTCATTCAAGGACTTCAACCAAAAAATAACAACTTTATTATGAATTTGAATCAACTTACAATTGGCGGAAAACACAACACCTACAATTCAATGGCCGCCTCCATTGTTGCCAGCTCGTTGCTCATTCGCAACGAAGTAATTCGCGAGAGTTTAATGGATTTTAAAAATGTAGAACATCGTTTGGAATACGTGGCCTCGGTAAAAGGCGTCGATTTTATTAATGATTCAAAGGCAACCAATGTTAACTCAGTGTGGTATGCCCTAGAAAGCATGGATAAGCCCATTGTTTGGGTTGCAGGAGGCGTTGATAAAGGCAACGATTACGAATCGCTCATTCCATTGGTAAAAGAAAAAGTTCGAATTATTGTTTGCTTAGGCTCCAACAACATTAAGATTCATCAAGCCTTTGGAAGACACGTAGATATGATTGTAAACGTTTCATCGGCCAAAGAAGCCGTTCAAATAGCGCATGGCCTTGCCGAAAAAAATGAAGTGGTCTTGCTTTCACCAGCATGTGCTAGCTTCGATTTATTTGAAAACTACGAAGATCGAGGACGTCAGTTTAAATTGGCCGTTCGAGAATTATAAAAGCAAATTATGCTGGAATGGATACGCCAAAATATAAAAGGTGATCGGGTCATTTGGGTTGTTGTAATCCTCTTGTCTCTGATTGGTGTGCTTGCTGTTTACAGCAGCACCGAATCTTTTGCGTATTCGCGACATGGTGGAAATTCGGAATACTACTTGGTTAAACACCTGGGCATTTTGGTAATGGGCCTTTTTTTAATGTGGCTGGTTCATTTGGTTGATTTTAGATACTTTGCCCGACCTGCACAGTTTCTCGTTTATCCAGCCATTCTTTTGCTCATTTACACCCTTGTTTTTGGCGATGATTTAAACCAGGCTCGACGATGGGTAACCATTCCTGTTATTGGGCTGCGCTTCCAATCATCCGATTTTGCTAAGGTTGCTTTGGTCATGTATTTAGCGCATTTCCTATCGAAAAAACAAGAAACCATCCATGATTTCAAAAAGACTTTGTTGCCCGTTTTGGTTGTGGTGACCCTGGTTTGCTTGTTGATTGGTGTGGCTGATTTATCGACTTCTGTTGTGCTTTTTGCTACCTGCTTTCTTTTGTTATTTATTGGACGAATACCTTTTAAATACTTGGCCGGTCTGTTCGGTATTGGCAGTTTTTTGATGGTAATATTAATCACCGTGATTCTCAATACGGATTACAATGGTGGGCGGGTTGAAACTTGGCGAAATAGAATTGAGAACTATGTTTCGTTTGTAAAAGAGGATGGAAAATCGGAAGAGAGTTATCAGAACGAACAGGCCAATATTGCCATTGCCAACGGCGGAGTATTTGGAGTAGGTGCTGGCAAGTCGCATCAACGGAATTTTTTACCTCTGGCCTTTGCCGATTTTATCTATGCAATCATTTTGGAGGAATACGGTCTCGTAGGTGGAGTTATCGTCATCCTATTATACCTAGCCTTACTGTGGCGAACGGTTCGAATTGTAATCCGAACACCCAAGGCCTTTGGTGCCCTGTTGGCCATAGGGTTGTCGTTTACCCTTGTTATTCAGGCGTTTATGAATATGGGTGTAGCCGTTCACTTATTGCCAAACACGGGGTTGCCCCTGCCTTTTATAAGCATGGGAGGAACCAGCTTACTTTTTACCAGCTTGGCCATTGGAATCATATTAAGCGTGAGTAGGTTTAGTGGACCGGAAGAATCGAATTTGGAATTTGGCACCAAACAGGAAGGAGGAGATGATGAATAAAGCATTTTTGATTTCGGGTGGAGGAACAGGTGGGCATATTTTCCCGGCCTTAGCCATCGGGAAAGCATTGCAGCTCAAATATCCAAATGCGCGGATCGAGTTTGTGGGTGCAAAGGATAAGATGGAAATGCAAAAGGTACCAGAAGCAGGCTTCAAAATTCATGGGCTGTGGATTTCCGGCATCGATCGCAAAATTTCCCTGCGCAATCTGGCCTTCCCCTTTAAACTCATGTCGAGTATCTATACTTCCTATCGGCTAGTTAAAAAAATTAAGCCCAATGTGGTAATTGGAGTTGGCGGTTTTGCCAGCGGGCCCTTGCTTTTTGTGGCTAATACACTGGGAATTCCAACAGTTATTCAAGAGCAAAACTCGTATCCAGGAATCACCAATCGACTTCTAGCCAAGAGAGCAGATCGAATTTGCACGGGTATGCCCAATATGGAGCGTTTTTTTTCAAGAGATAAAGTTGTTCAAACCGGTAATCCAATACGTGTAGATGTAACGCAAGTTGCTGAAAGCAAGGAGGAAGCGAAACAACATTTTGGCTTAGATGGTTCCAAACCAATGGTGTTGATTATTGGTGGAAGCTTAGGAGCACGAACCATTAATTTGGCCATAGAGAATGGACATAAAAGGCTTGCTGAAAAGAACATTCAAGTGCTTTGGCAAACCGGAAAGTTTTACAACACCGTAAATGATGTATTGGGTGCACAAACCACCTTTATTAAGGAAATGGGCTTGGCGTATCGAGCAGCGGATGTAATCGTTTCGAGAGCAGGTGCATCCAGTATTTCAGAAATTTGTGCGGTGGGAGGAGCGGCCATTCTGGTGCCGTCTCCAAATGTGTCGGAAGATCATCAAACAAAGAATGCTCGATCGCTTGTGGATCACAATGCTGCCATGCTAGTAAAAGACAGCGCTGCAGCAGACGAGTTGATTGCGGAGGTTTTAAAACTACTTTCCAATCCAATCCAGATAAAAACATTTTCAGAAGCAGCTCGAGGCTTAGCAAGGCCCAATGCAACGAACGAGATTATTTCCACCATTTCATCCTTAATGCCAAATCAAGAATGAGTTCGAATAGGATACGTGCGGTACTAATGTTAGGAGCTGGGGGAATTGGAATGAGTGCCTTGGCCAGGTATTACCTGCATCAAGGCCTGAAAGTTTTTGGTTATGATAAAACCCCAACCGACTTAACGAATACCTTGATTAGTGAAGGGGCCGTAATAATTTTTGAAGATGATGAAGTGCAAATTCAACCTTGGCTTTTACAATTTGAAGAAGAGGAAGTATTGGTGGTGTACACTCCTGCCGTACCGCCCGATTCGAAGATTTACAATTACGTAATTAACCATTCTTTTAAAATCATTAAACGTGCGGAAGCACTTGGCAAAATTACGCGCAATACCATCAATCTTTCGGTTGCCGGTACCCATGGCAAAACCACAACAAGCTGCATGCTTGCACACATATTAAAAGAGGTTGATGCGGCCGCTTTTTCCATTTTAGGAGGTATTTCTACAAACATCGGAAGTAACTACTATAATCCGTTCGAATCGATGGAAGAGCAAGCCTCGTTTCCATCGGTTGTGAGTGTAACGGAGGCCGATGAGTTTGATCGAAGCTTTTTACATTTATCGCCGTTTATGGCCGCAATTACCAACATGGATTCGGATCATTTGGATGTTTATGGAAATGGTGAAGCTCTAATTGAATCGTTTTTGGCCTTTGCCCGGCGTGTAGATAAAAAGGGAGTCCTTTTCATTCATCACTCCGTTCAACATCATTTTATGGGGGTTGCAATGGATGCAGACATCATTACCTACGGCATCGAGAACGGTCAGATCATGGCCAGTAATGTTCACATAAATAAAGGACGTTTTGTTTTTGATTTGATCTTAGAGGGAGAAATTCATAGGCACATGGTTATGGGTATGCCCGGTAAGCACAACATTGAAAACGCGCTAGCAGCCATTGCCATGGCGAACGAGTTGGATATTGATATGTCCGACATTCGGCAAGCCATTGCATCATATAAAGGGGTAAAGCGCCGATTTGAATATCGAGTTAACTCCGATCGTGTTTACATCGATGATTATGCACATCATCCAACCGAGTTGAATGCCATTATTGGGGCGGTTAAGCAATTGTATCCAACCGATGAAATCGTGGGCATTTTTCAACCCCATTTGTTTTCAAGAACGCGCGACTTCATGGAGGATTTTGCCAAAAGCTTATCGGCCTTAGATCGAGTTGTTTTACTTGACATTTATCCGGCTCGAGAAAAACCGATGGAGGGTGTAAGCTCGAGTGTTTTATTAGATCATATCGATTCTACCAACAAGTGTATTTTGAGTAAGGACGATGTGGTAAGTTATGTTGAAAACCTTAAGCCACGGGTGCTTTTAACCCTTGGCGCTGGAGATATTGATCAATTGTGTACCCCATTGCAAAAGATAATGAGCACATGAAACAGCATTTGATTAAATGGTCAATTTTGGCAGGATGTTTAATCCTAACGCTCTTTCTATGGATGCATTTTAAGGGGAAAAACAATCGAACCCTATGCACCAAATATGAGGTTCAATTTATGCCAAAATCAGAAACGGCCTATTGCACTGAATCCGACATCGAAGCGCATTTAAAGAAAGAAGGTGTTAAGTATAAGGGGTTGAAACAGAACGAGATAGATCTAAACTTAATCGAAAGTGCTTTGAAGAAATTGTCTTTTGTTTCTTCGGCAGATTGTTACTTTTCGCTCAACGGAACCCTATCCATCGAAATCGTTCAGCGAATACCAATCATACGGGTTTACCCAAGTGTTGGGAAGCCCTATTACCTAGATAATTATGGAAAGGCCTTCGATTTAACCAAAAGTTACAGTGCGGATGTGTTGGTTGCCTCGGGTAATATCAATCATGGCGTGGATAAAATTTTGTACACCTTCGCCAATCATGTGCATCAGTCAGACTTCTGGAACCACTTTATTGAGCACATCTTTGTAGATGCTAGAAAAGACCTCCGTTTTACAACGCAAGTAGCCGGCCACGAAGTGGTGTTTGGCGATACCCTGCGGATGTCACAAAAATTGACCAAGCTCGAGGATTTTTATAAGAAATCGTTTGAAAATGAGGGCTGGGAGAATTTTAAGGAAGTAAATATTAAGTTTAAAGATCAGGTCATTTGTAGAAAATAAGCAGCATGGATAACAGTAAAATCATAGTAGGACTCGATATAGGAACCACCAAGATATGTGTAATTGTTGGACGGGAAAACGAGTTTGGGAAAATCGACATTCTAGGAAAGGGTCAGGTTTCCTCCAATGGAGGAGTAACACGTGGCGTGGTATCCAACATAGATAAAACGGTAAATGCAATTAAGGAGGCCGTAGAAATGGCTTCTGAGCATTCGGGCGTAGAAATAAATAAGGTACACGTTGGAATTGCCGGCGCGCACATCCACAGCTTGCAGCACAAGGGGATGATCATTCGCAGCGATGGTGAACAAGAAATTTCGAAAGAAGACTTGATGAAGCTGGAAAGCGACATGTACAAGCTATCTGTTAATCCAGGAGATCGCATCATACATGTTTTGCCTCAAGATTACACTGTTGATAATGAACCCGGCGTAATAGATCCGATTGGTATGGCTGGTGTTAAGTTGGAAGGAAACTATCACATAATAACTGGACAAATTACTGCTGCTAAGAACATTCATAAGTGTGTTGAAAAGGCAGGGATTAAGGTTGCCGAAATTACCTTAGAGCCCTTGGCTTCGTCCCATGCAGTTTTGAGCGAAGAGGAACAAGAAGCCGGCGTTGTACTGGTGGATATAGGAGGTGGAACCACCGATGTAGCAATATTTCACGACAAGATTATCCGACACACAGCCATCATTCCATATGGTGGTAACATCATGACGGAGGATATCAAGGAAGGATGCAATGTGATGAAAAATCAGGCTGAGCAGCTCAAGATGCGTTTTGGATCTGCCATTGTTGACGAATCCATGCAAAACGAAATCGTAACGATTAAGGGATTGCGTGGAAGGGAGCCGAAAGAAATATCAGTAAACAACTTATCCAAAATCATTAATGCTCGTGTTGAAGAAATCTTAGAGTTGGTGTATTTCGAGATTAAATCGAGTGGGTTGGAGAAGAAGCTTGTTGGAGGAATTGTACTCACCGGTGGTGGGGCTATGTTAAAGAACATTACTCAACTTGCTGAGTATGTAACGGGTTTGGATGCACGAATTGGCTATCCAAATGAACACCTTGCAAAGGGTATGGTGGAGGAGGTTAAGAGTCCTGTATATGCAACAGGTGTTGGTTTGGTGTTGAAAGGAATACGCGAAAATTCTCAATCTGGTAACGAACTTCGTCAAACAGAGGTTGCTGTTGAGGAAGAATCGGAAACGCCAATAGAAGAAATAAAACGCGAGCGAAAAGAACGTTTTTTCAGTCGTTTTAAAGAATGGCTCAAAGACGAAAGCGACATAAAAGACTTTTAATCGAGGAAGTCAAAATAGAAAATAGATAATAGAATAGAAAAGCGAGGTTGCATGAACTTTAAAATAGACTTACCTAAAGAAAAATCATCCATCATCAAGGTTATTGGTGTTGGAGGAGGCGGAGGAAATGCGGTGAACTACATGTATAAGGAAGGCATTACAGGAGTCGACTTTTTCATTTGTAACACCGATAATCAAGCGCTCGAAATGAGCCCCATACCCAACAAGATTCAAATTGGAAGTGAATTAACGGAAGGTAGAGGTGCGGGATCGAACCCCGAAGTGGGGAAGAAATCGGCCGAAGAAAGCTTAGAAGAAATCATAGAATCGTTGGGTGTTAACACACAAATGGTGTTTGTAACAGCGGGAATGGGTGGAGGAACCGGAACCGGTGCCGCACCTGTAATTGCCAAAGCTGCAAAAGACATGGGTATTCTAACCGTGGGCATTATTACCACACCTTTTAGTTTTGAAGGTGGAAAACGAAAAAAGGCAGCAGAAGAAGGCATTAAGGCCATGCGCGAAACGGTTGATTCGTTGCTCATAATTTCGAACGATCGGATAAAAGATATTTATGGAAACTTGATCATTTCCAAAGCATTTTCACACGCAGATAATGTGTTAACAACTGCCGCAAAAGGTATTGCCGAGATAATAACCATTGCGGGCAGCATAAACGTTGATTTTGAAGACGTTAAGACTGCAATGAAAAACAGTGGTGTAGCTATAATGGGCAATGGAGTTGCCGAAGGAGACGATCGAGCCATGCGGGCTGCAGAGATTGCATTAAACTCGCCTTTGTTAAATGATAATAAGATTCACGGTGCCAGCGATTTGCTCATCAATATTTCGTACGGTGGTGCGGAAGTAACCATGGATGAGTATTCGGCCATCAACGAATTCTTTCAAGAACAAGCCGGAAGAGATGCCAATTTGAAATGTGGTATTTGCGAAGATGAAAGTCTGGAAACAAAGTTGTCGGTTACCATCATAGCAACGGGCTTTGGCCGAACCGAAAATTCTTTTAGAAACAATGTGGAAGGATTAACTGAAGAGAACGGGAACGATTCAATCATCGAATCGTGCAACACGGCTTCATTAGAAGAAGTGGAAGATATTGCTCCAGAAAAGGAGGGTAAAAAACAAACTACTATTTTTGATTTCATCGACAACCAGGAGGAGGTAGAAATTCGAGATGCCAACGAAAAGGTGGAAGAAATGAAACGGCGCATGGTTCATTTGCGCGAGTTGAGCAGAAATGCAACTAAGGATGACAGCATTGAAGAGTATGAAAATGTTCCGGCGTATAAGCGCAGAGGCATTAAGCTCGAAAACACCAGTCATTCTTCCAACTCTGAAGTTTCCAGATTTTCGTTAGTTGACGAGCCGGAGAAGAAGCCTGAATTAAGGTCGAACAACTCTTTTTTACACGACAATGTAGACTAAAGAACTTTTCTACACATGCGACTTGATCAGGGGATGCAACATTATGTTGGTCCCCTTTTCTTTTTAAGTTGAAGTTGAAGTTGAATTTGCTCAATCAGCATGACGAATTTCCAAAATTATAGTAGCAGGCAGTCACCCTGAACTTGTTTCAGGGTTGTTTCAGGGTTGTTTCAGGGTCGTTTCAGGGTGAAATTCAATAAATTCCGTTTCAATAAAAAGCCAATTAGGTGTCGCTCCGATGGACCTGTCAAGACCGCAGCGTCTTGAGCTGAAATTTGTGGTTTGATTTAACCTAATAAGGTTGGACTCCGATGGAGTCAGAATCAATGTTGAATTCAACGCCACTATCCGTAGTCTGAAGCGCGGCATGTGCGGTAGGGACTACGGATTGGGCCTTGGTTGGTGTTATCACCAACCAATTTAAGGGCATGACTATATATGTTTGAATCGTGTTTACCCAGCACTGAAGTGCTGGGCTGATGATATTAATAATCTGCAATCCAAGCACCTCTAGCTGAAGCGACGGGGTATGCGTTTTTTAATGTTCCGATCATAAATGATCTAACCCGAAACCATAAACTAACAAACTAAGGAACGGCGGATTCATAATCCGTAACCAACCGAAACCCAAGATCGGTTTGTGGTTTTGAATCATCAAATGGATATGGTTTTGGATTTAATATTTTGCAGTATTCGGGACCTGTTTTGAAGCTCCCGCCCATAACCAAGGTATCTGTAAGGTACACAATTTGCTCAGCAACATTACCAGCCATACCGTAAATGCCAAAATCATTAGGAAAGTATGAATTGGCAGGCACAGGTATGCCGTACATCCAAAATCCAGATTATTATAATTTAGAGCTAATTTGGAAGGTTTAATTCACCTTAGCCAAATTAAAAATTTTGAAAGTATAGTTTTTTTTTCTAGTTTTACGGCACCAAACTGAATAAGCCATTGAATTCTGAACAAGGTGTAATCTGGCATTTGCCTTAAGCACAAAAATCAAATCAAAATTTCAAAAGGCATTGTTCTAAGTTGATAAACTTAAAATAAATAATTATGAAAAATCTATTAAAAAAGGCTTTTATGCCACTCGTTATCTCATTTTTCTTGTTTTCTTGCTCAAATGAGCAGATTATTAAATCAGCACCTGCTAAAAGTTCAGAGGCTGATGTATCGCTCATTGCAACCACGCCTAATAACTCCAAGCCTGTTATTGTTTGGGAGTATAATGGAGATGAAAATAATCCCGACTGTTGGGATATGTATTGCGATTGTGTAGTTGTTGGATCTGGTCTCGTAAACTCAACTAACCAACAAGCTGTGGCGGATTTTGAAAACTCAGTTGGAGACCTAGATTTGATTAAAGGATGGTTCAATTCTGAAAGCTCAGGTCAATACTCCAACGTGCAGGGTCAGCAGCTTGCTGATCTAAAAGATGGAACCGTAACCATCAAATCATTCTCTGGGTATCCGTATTATCATATCGTTTATCCTTCTTCATCAGCACCAGGGGGAAATAATCGGCCGAATTATCCTAGTTTAGATATTTATTAAGCATAAAATGCTTCAATTAATTTCAACCAAAACACGCGAGTTCAAAATGAGCTGGTGTGTTTTAATCGTTTTTTTATCAACTTTAAATGCTTGTGAACAAAACGATTCAGAAATACGAGTACAACATGTTAAAAATAAGGTAATCATAGCAGATCAAAATGTTTCTGCTAGATGTTGGGTGTTTGATTCGTCTTTAGATCAGCTAACATATTGCCAAGGCAGATTTTTAGTTTCATATAAAGTTCCAACGAATTCATTAGACACAATCTACAGAGCCCCCTTCGAACTGGGTTCGTTTGTTAAAAATTCCAGTAACATGTATTACGTTACCGAATCCTACTCTGGAAACATTTATAAATTGAAATCAGGAAATGAAATTGTTCCCATTGTACAGAATGCCGATCATTACAACATCAATCAATGGAATGCCCCAATTCAACTTTCAAATAATAAATTGTATTTTACCCAAGCTCCAAAAGGGGTGTCTCGTGATGCCATGCATCTTCAAAAAATGGAATATATGTTGACATTGGATGGTTCAAATGATATGAGGCCTTTCTGTCCATACCAATTTTCTGTTTATACGTCTGATTATCAATTAATCGGATTAGAATTTAGTAAAGTAATTTTAGGAGACTTGTGTTACATAAGTTTACCCATTGATCATCGCATATACATTTTTAAATCGGGGCAACTTTTTGACAGCATACTAAAGCCTAGTAAAGCGTTAGCCAAATACAAATTCCCAATATTCAGTAGCGAATCGAAGGATTATCAAAGTGCTAAACTTGACTATGTTACCACAACAGGTAGATACGGAAAAATGGTCTATTTAAAACACATTAATAGCTTGGCGCGTTTAGCGATACATCCACAGGGCTTGAAAAACCAAGATGGCTTTACGAACTCTTCCACCAATAATTTAACCCTACAAATCATTAGCTTAGATGCTAATACAACCCGTGACGTTCCTTTAAATGCAAATTATAAGCGAGACTTAATACCATATAAAAATGGCATACTCATTCAAAAAAACTTGGATAAAGATCACAGCGCCTTTGATTATTTTGATATTAGTATCATGTAATCAAAAAAGCCTTGTATTGGATCAGCCGTTAAATGTCGGGGACACTATTACGGAAGAATGGCTTTGCAATGTACTTGAGTTCGAAGTTAGCAAAATCGCTCCTTACAACAAGATTGTTTACCTTAGTCAACGAGGGTGTCCGAACATTCCTAAATATATTTTAAATAAAATGGAAGCTTCAACTATGTACATCTTAAGCGATTCATACAATCGAGTTTATCATTGCGATTCTTTTTTGTTGATCAAAAATTGCATTCTTGACGTCGATGATAAACTTCAAAAATGTGGGTTAAACAGAACTGGGGTTTTACAACGCAACCATGATGTTTTTACTTTTCGATCGCTGGAATTGAATTGATGCTGTGATATCCATTTAAACACACTCACCAACATTTCGTACTTTAGTTGCCTTATTTAATGAAATCCTTAAGGATAATATATGTAGTTCAAGCGCTTATCGTACTGATTATACTGACATCATGTACTGGATTTTATCCAAACAAGCTGCGCAATAAGTATCACCTGAAAAAAAGAGTGGAATTCACTTTGCCGGACTCAGCGCTTCTTCGTTGTGATGGAGTTTACGTAAATCGTGACACCACAGACAGGGGAATATTTACAGCATATATTTGGTTTTTTGAGGACGGTAAGTGCTTTTTTAGCAATAATATAAAAGGTGCGGTAAACTATGATTCCATTGGAATATTTTCCTTGAATTATGGTGAGAAAACTTTCTATCAATTTAAAGACAATGAAGTTAAAATTGAATCTTGGGGAGGAAATTATGTTGGCTATACCTTTTATGAAGGAATTGTTTCATCCAACACTTTCACTTTGTTGTCGCATAAACCTAGAGGAGTCACCCCCACCAGAGAATATTTACCTGAACCTTTTGTTTATGTTTATGAATATTTAACACCAATTAGCAGCAAGGATTGGTAATTACAGAAATATTAATCACCACTATCCGTAGTCTGAAGCGCGGCAAGTGCGACAGAGACTACGGATTGCGAATTCAGCCATTCAAAATTTAACATTCAAAATTTTGTAACCATAAACCATAAACTATAAACCCGCCAACACGGATTGCGAAGAATTCAGCCATTCAAAATTTAACATTCAAAATTTTGTAACCATAAACTATAAACCCGCCAACCCAAAACACATCCCCCACATTTCGTATTTTCGTGCCTTAAATCTGGAAAGAGCACGAGATGTCGGAAACCCAATACAATCACCGCTTTATAGAGCACAAATGGCAGCAAAACTGGCGAAAGCATAAAACCTTCGAAGTGCCCAATGGCAATGAAGCAGGTGGTCGGCCTAAGTTTTATGTGTTGGACATGTTTCCATACCCTTCCGGCGCTGGACTCCACGTGGGCCACCCACTGGGCTACATTGCCTCCGATATTGTTACTCGTTTTAAACGACATAAAGGATTTAACGTATTGCACCCAATGGGCTACGACGCCTTTGGCTTGCCAGCTGAGCAATACGCCATCCAAACTGGAAAACACCCGGCAGAAACCACCGAAGAAAACATAAAGCGATACCGCCATCAACTCGATCGCATAGGCTTTGCCTTCGATTGGAGCCGAGAAGTGCGGACTTGCGATCCTGCCTATTACAAATGGACACAGTGGATCTTTAAACAACTCTTCGATCATTGGTACAACCAGCAAGCCAATAAAGCGGAACACATCGACAACTTGCTTGCAATTTTTGAGAATGAAGGAAATGTGAATGTTCGGCATCACGGCCCTGAAGTTGAATCCTTTATTGCCGAAGAATGGCTGGATTTTAACGCTGATCAGAAAGAAAACATCCTCCAAAACTATCGATTGGCTTTTTTATCGGAAGCCTCGGTAAATTGGTGCGAAGCATTGGGTACGGTGTTGGCTAATGATGAAATACGAGATGGACTTTCGGAACGCGGCGGACATCCCGTAACTAAAAAGACCATGCGCCAATGGTCGATGCGGATTACTGCGTACTCGCAGCGCTTGCTCGACGGCTTGGAAGATTTAGAATGGAGCGAATCGATCAAAGAAATACAACGTAACTGGATTGGAAGAAGCGACGGAGCCTTGGTTCATTTCAACATTGAAGCCCGGCCAGGACTTCTCAATCGAAAACTTTCGATCTTTACCACTCGACCCGATACAATATTTGGCGCAACCTTTATGGTGGTGGCCCCAGAACACGAGCTGGCAACCAAGTTGCTTACCAATCAATACCGAGAAGAAGCCGAAGCGTACATCACTTGGGCTAAAAATCGTTCAGAACGCGACCGAATGAGCGATGTTAAAACAGTAACTGGAGTTCACACTGGAACCTTTTGTATCCACCCTTTTAGCGGCAAAAAAATGCCCATTCTTATTGCGGATTACGTTTTGGGCGGCTACGGAACGGGTGCCATCATGGCCGTTCCGGCACACGATAGCAGAGATCATGCCTTTGCAAAAAAGTTCAAATTGGACATCATTCAAGTCGTTGAAAACGAGGAGGTTGATGTGCAGAAAGCATCGTACGATGCGAAGGACGGAATGTGCATCAATTCCGATTTCTTGAACGGACTTCGGGTTAAAAAAGCCATCCAACGAGCCATTTTTGAAATTGATTCGAAAATGTTGGGAGAAGGTCAAACCAATTACAAGCTGCGCGACGCCGTTTTTGGAAGACAACGATATTGGGGCGAACCCATACCGGTTATTTTCAAAAATGATTTGCCCACGGTTTTAAAAGAGAATGAACTTCCACTCGAATTACCGGAAGTAGAATCGTATAAACCAACCGGCGATGGAGCCTCTCCATTGGCAGGGGTTGAAGCATGGGTAAATACCGAAAAGGGTCGGCGAGAAACCGACACCATGCCCGGCTGGGCCGGAAGCTCGTGGTACTTCTTGCGATATATGGATCCTCATAACAATGCGGCCTTTGCATCGAAAGATGCTCTCAATTACTGGGGACAAGTAGATCTGTACGTTGGTGGAGCAGAACATGCTACGGGACATTTGTTGTACAGCCGATTTTGGAACAAGTTTTTATACGATATCAATGCCATACCTTTTGATGAGCCGTTTAAGAAGATGGTGAATCAGGGCATGATCCAAGGAATTATAGAATCCGCTTTATTGAAAAAAGACTCACCCGAAGGTGCCAAACAATTTGTTTGTGCAAGCCTAATAAAGGAAGCGGATTTAGATCAATATACGGCAATTCCTGTGCTGGTTGACTATGTTAGCGATTATACAAAAACCGATTCGCCTTCATTTTTGAACAGCGAAGGCATTCATCAATTTACGGATTGGATGCCGGATTATTTGGGAGCTGAATTTGTGTGTTCGAACGGTAGTTTTAAAGCCGGTTCGTTTACACCCAATAAAGACTCAGACGTTAGAGGCCCCATCTTTTTTACCAAATCGGAAACGGGTAAGATGTCGAAGTCGAAGTACAATGTGGTAAATCCCGATGATGTTTGCGAGGAATACGGAGCGGATTCGCTGCGTTTATACGAGATGTTCTTAGGTCCGTTGGAAGACGCTAAGCCGTGGAACATCAGCGGAATAGATGGGGTTTATCGTTTTTTGCGAAAGGTGTGGAAGTTATATATCGATCAAGATGGTAATCCAGCCTTAAATAACGACCCTGCATCTAAAGCATCCTTAAAAACCCTGCACGCAACCATTAAAAAAATATCTGAAGACATTGAAAAAATGTCGCTGAATACCTGCGTTTCTACTTTCATGATTGCCATCAACGAATTCCAATCACAGAATTGCAACAACCGTCAGGTGCTTGAAGATTACTTGGTACTCTTAAGTCCATTTGCTCCACACATAAGCGAAGAGTTGTGGGAAGCCATTGGGCACAATCAAACCATTGCAGACGCCAATTGGCCCAAATTTGATGCGAACTATTTATTAGAAGATTCGAAGGTATACCCAATATCGATCAACGGCAAAACCCGGGCTCAGCTCGAACTTTCTTTGAGCCTTTCCAAAGAAGAAATAGAACAAGCTGCCTTGGCTAATGAAATGGTTATAAAGTGGTTGGAAGGAAAGTTGCCAAAAAAAGTAATCGTTGTGCCGGGGAGAATTATTAATATTGTTATTTAGTACATAGTTCACGATGTCGGTAAAGTCACATTTTTTAGAAGCACAAGAAGTTTTAAGTCTTTTTATTAGCGACCCCAACAATTTTGATCGAATTGAAATTGCGGGTAGCATCATGACAGAATCGTTGCGAAATGGTGGGAAGATCATCTCGTGCGGCAACGGTGGAAGTATGTGCGATGCCATGCACTTTGCCGAAGAGTTAACCGGCAGGTATCGAAATAACCGAAAAGCCATCGCGGCCTTATCTATTTCGGATCCTTCTCATTTGGCGTGTGTGGGCAACGACTATGGTTATGACTATGTGTTCTCGCGCTATTTAGAGGCACTTGGTAAGCCGGGCGACGTGTTATTAGCAATATCTACCAGTGGGAATTCACAGAACGTTTTAAATGCCATTATGGTGGCTAAAGAAAACGGCATGAAAGTGGTTGGCTTAACTGGCAAAGACGGTGGATTGATGAAACCCTTGTGCGATGTGGAAATTCGTGCACCTCGATCAAACTTTGCGGATCGCGCTCAAGAAATACACATCAAAGTAATTCACAGTCTCATAGATTACATAGAACGCAACTTGCTGGTATGATTTCCGATTTAGTACTTTATGGACTGATTGGTGTGAATGTTTTGTTCAGTTGGAAGGGTTTTGAAGATTCAGCATTTTTTCAACGCTATCTCTTTCGAGTTGATCCGATCTTAGTTCGCGGAGAACGCGACCGATTACTGACATCGGGCTTTTTACATGTGAGCTACATTCATTTAGCTATGAATATGTGGGTGTTATACATTTTTGCTCCCTACATCTTTATGGTGTTTCAACCCTTACAATTTATTGCCTTGTACTTGATTTCGCTCATTGGCGGAAATCTGCTTTCCTTATACATACATAGAAGCCACGGCAATTACAGCGCAGTTGGTGCTTCTGGCGCGGTAAGTGGAATTGTGTTTGCAGCAATTATCTTAATACCAGACTTGCAGCTTGGATTGCTGTTTATTCCAGGCGATTTGCCGGCATGGATCTTTGGTACCCTTTACATTCTTTACACCATTTTTGGAATCAAAAAACAAAATGATAATATTGGTCATGAAGCCCATTTAGGGGGTGCTTTAACCGGACTGGTTCTGATGGCGGCCTTTCTTCAATTAACGGGTAAACCTCTTGATTATCTGTATTTTAGCATCATGTTTTTCCCTTCAGCCGTCTTTTTGTATTTCATATCAGCCCATCCAGAATGGATGATGACGGGAAAGATTAATTGGCAGAATGATCCTGTGATTAAATGGTTCAATTCAAAAAACAAAAGTGCTCCAAAGCGCAAATCACATCCTTCCGATGAAACAAGTAAGGCAGAGTTGAATCGCTTGCTCGATAAGGTTAGTAAACGTGGATATGAAGGCTTAACTGAAGAGGAAAAGCTTCGGCTGGATGATTTAAGTAAACGATTTTAGATGAACGGTATGCAGGAAATATCAAGTATTAAGAACCCAATCGTTAAAAAGTTGCAGGCCCTTCATAAGAAAAAAGGAAGGTTGGAACACGATCAGTTTTTGGTGGAAGGCATTCGCGAAATTGGCTTGGCCTTAGAAAGTGGAGCACACATTGAGGAAGTTTTTTTTAACCTATACTGGAATGAGGCCGACTTAATAGAATTTTTAAAGGAATACCCAAAAGTCAAGACGTATTTGTTAGCAGATGAGGTGTTTGACAAGCTGAGCTATCGAGACAGTGTAGCTAATTGCTTGGCGAGCTGCCGGTTATTTGATACGGATTTAAAAAAGCTGTCGCTGCCTCCCAATGCGCTTGTTTTGGTTTTGGAAGCCATTGAAAAGCCCGGCAACATGGGAGCTATTTTTCGCACTGCGGATGCGGCTGGTGCCGATGCGGTTATCATTGCGAACGCAAATACGGATATTTACAACCCCAATGTTATTCGCGCAAGCCTAGGTTCTGTGTTTACGGTTCCGTTTGCAATTGGAAGTAATAAAGATGTTTTGCATTTTTTGCGCAAACACCAGTTTAAGATCTACTCTACGTTTCTAGAAGGATCGATTCCCCATTATTCGGTGGATATGAAATCGCAATCAACGGCACTCGTAATGGGCTCAGAAGCTTTTGGAATTACAAAGTTTTGGCAAGAGGAAAGCGATGCCTTTATTAAAATCCCGATGCATGGAAAGGTAGACTCGATGAATGTTTCTACCGCAGCTGCTGTAGTAACTTACGAGGCACACCGTCAACGCATGTCATCTCAATAAGAAAGAGAACATCCTTGAAACCAGTTAGTTAGATTTAAGTTGGTGTTGCTATCAAAAAAAAATATGAGATTCTGATTTCAACAGATGTAAAAATTTGTGTCGAAAAACTGATTAAATCAGTAAAAAATATCAAGGAAAGATTAATCCACATCGTATATTTGATGAATGTGTAGTAGCCTTTCAAAGATGAGTTTTGCGCTAATTGCAGCAAGTATTTTGTTCATTGAATCGAGCTTTGCTCAAACTGATTCATCCCTTAACACCCGATATTTAGGAAATCATTCAGACGATGTGGAGGCGCTTTCTTTGTCCAGCAACAATCGTTTCATCGTTTCTGGAGGTTGGGATAAGGCCATTCAAGTATTCTACGTCGATTCGAATTTTACTCATATGCAAACCTTAAGCGGACATAGGTCTGCCGTATCTGCTCTTTCATTTAACAAAGATGCAACTGCCTTTGTAAGTGGAGGGAAAGATTACAAGGTGTTGATTTGGCGATTAAATCCATACATCGATAGCTTTATGTTGGAGGCCCAAATAAGCAATGTGCACAGCGCAGGGATTAACGCGGTTTTGTATGCGCCTACTGGAAGCATGGTATACACCGGAGGGGACGATGGTAAGATATTGATTTACAATGTTTTAAAAGAAAGTTCTAAGGTCATTGATAATGAAAGCCCCGTGCATGGCATTGCCATGGGCAGCAACCGTAGGTATTTGTATTGCGTGGATGCAACGCCAATAGTGAAGGTATATGATGTTGGAGGCAGCTTATTTAAAAGTTACGAAGGACATTCGGATGAAGTAAATGCCATTGCCATTAGTGCCAATAACCAATTCTTTGTAACGGGTTCGAGTGATAAAACAGCTATTATTTGGAATTTGGTTACCGGTAAGAAAAAGTTCACCTTGGTTGGCCATGAGTGGAAGGTAACTTCATTAACCATATCTGCCGACAACAAGTACGTGGTTACGGGTTCGAACGATGGAAGTGTTAAGATATGGGACGCCGAAAAAGGCACCTTGGTACAAAGTTTTAACGATTTAGGTAAGAATATTCGGAGCGTTGCTTTGAGCAAAGACATGACCACAATTTTTATTGCACTTCATTTACCGGAAGGGTCAAATGAGTCTGGGGTAATGGTGATAAATTCGGGCATTCAGCGTGAAGTACCTATGCTGCCGGGTCAAAAAGGGAAGAACGTTGGAGAAGTTCCGGATCATCTCAAAAAATATCTTCCAGCCAACAGTCAAGGAAGTGGACAAACCAAAACGGTTACACAAAGCCCATCTTCTAATCCCAGCAAGCCCAAACCGCAAAACGATAAGAAGAAGGAAGTGATTAAGCAAACGGATGAAGTAATCATAACCGTTGAAGATCAAGACTAAACCTTTTTAAACTTTTTGCTTCGCCTTTCTTGGCTGCTTTTAAGGGCAAGTGGTATCATTGCGAACAAGAAATTGAATTTTTGATGCAAAACAATAAAATAGAATCGAGCAAAGCACCCGAGCCAGTAGGTTTATACCCCCATGCGCGCAAGGTTGGTAACTTGCTATTCTTAAGTGGAGTTGGTCCACGCGAACGCGGAACCAAAAAAATTCCGGGTGTAGAGTTGGATGAAGATGGAAACATCAGCAGTTATGACATAGCCACTCAATGCCATTCGGTGTTTAGAAACGTACGCTACGTGTTGGAAGATGCGGGCAGCAGCTGGGCGGACATTGTTGACGTAACGGTTTTTCTAACCAATATGAAAGACGATTTTGCTACCTACAACAAGTTGTATGCAGAATATTTTAAAGACAACCTTCCTTGTCGTACTACGCTAGAAATCAATTGCTTACCAACGCCAATTGCCATAGAATTAAAAGTAATTGCGGTTATGGGGGAGAAGTAAAGCCAATTGCTTTACGCTCACTAAGCATTCCTCATTTGATCTAAAAATAGCTCACCTAAACTGTTTAGGTTTCAGATTATGTTGCGCATTTTTGGCAATTTCTAGAATGCGATTCTGCCTTGTTTCAGGGCGTTTAGCCGATACGATCCAATACAGCAGACCCTTTTTAACCGATTTGCTCAGCCCATGATAAAAGTCTTTAGCTCCGGGCCTTCGTTCAAACTCGTTTTCAAGATCTTGAGGAATGATCAATTCATCCACTTCATCTAAAACAGACCAGGAGCCGTTTTGCTTGGCAATTTCAACGGTTCGAATTCCAGCCTCTGTCATCCGGTCATTTTTAATCAATTGAACGACCTTGGTTTTGTTGATTTTTGACCAAATGCTTTTATGTTTTCGCTTGCAAAAGTACTGCATGTATTTTTCAGCGTCTATCGACTTTTTAAGGCTATCAATCCATCCAAAACACAGGGCTTCATCTACCGCTTGACTCCAAGTGAGGTTGGGTTGTGCGGAACCTTTTTTGTAAATAATTAACCATACAAAGTCTGCTGTTTCATGATGTTCTTTCAGCCAGTCTCTCCATTCTTGTTGGTTGGATGGGCAAAAACTATGTTGAATATCCGCAGTCATTTCAGTTATAAAGCCATCATTTATAAGGCTTTATCCTTCAAATAGTCTTCAACCATATTCATCTCATACTTGGTGGAAATGTTGACACAAGCATCTCTCATCGCATTTCTAAAATGACTTGCATTATCCGGTAGATTTCTGCCTGAATTTTCCCACGTTGCTCTACTGGGCCATCCCGCATAGGCAATAAACAGCTTGTCAGGAACTTTGTGCAACCTTGAGCCATAACTTCCTTCATATTGGTAGAAGAGCTTCGTTAAGCCAAACCAAGCTTGTTTAAAAGCTGCTTCGCTGTTAGGCTTCACCTCGAATTCATAAATCACATAGAACATGGTGGTGTTGAGTTTTATTGAAACAATGTTTAAACCTGATTTCGATTAATCTTTTAAAATTCAGATTTGGATAGAAACCAATTCTTGAAATACGCCATATCCACTAAACATCTTTTTTGAGGGGATGTTGTCTATGCTCTGCAACCGATCGTACAACAGCGCAGCGGCTTCTTCTCCAATCGATGAATTCTTATCTCCTTTAACTCCCATAATGCAACAAATATAAAAAAATGGTAAGTTCAGCTGAATTCTTCTTGTATGAGTTTGGATGTTTACAACTATTTGATTTGCAGTTACGATGCAATAAGTAATTTTGAGGATGTTGAAAAAAGACCGGATTCATGCCCATTGTGAACGCGTTCTCTTAGATAAGATGGCCGTTTTACGTAAAACCATAGATCAAGTTATGGAGTCAGTTCAGGGCGAAGAAAAGAGCAGTGCGGGCGACAAGTTTGAAACGGCTCGAGCCATGGGGCAGATGGAAGCAGTTCGAATTTCGGGACAGTTGTCGGTTTTAGAACATGACCTAAACATCTTAAAAAATTTAAATCCAGCCATTGTTGCAAAAAAGATTCAAGTTGGAAGTTTAGTGCAAACTTCAAGCAAATGGCTCTTCTTAAGCATTGGTTTAGGAAGGTTGCAAATAGAGGGCTCTGAGCTCTTTGCCATATCGGCTGGCTCTCCATTGGCTCAAAACCTTGTGGGAAAGTTGGAGGGCGATGAAATTCAATTTGGATCCAATACAGAAACCATTTTAAAGGTTTTGTAAAGTTTTATCGATTTTATTCCTGCCACAAAAAACGAAACAAAACAATCGCTAAGGCTGCTAGCATCGCATCTAACAAGCCCAATAAAAGTAAATTCCGCCACAGGTTCTCGGTTTCCCCCGCAGTTAACATTGATCCGGATGAAATGGCAATGAGAATTAGCGGCAAAACCAACGGAAAACTTAAAACGGGCATGATGACTCCTCCCGCCTTTGTTTTAGCAGCTAGTGCAGATAAAAAGGTGAGCAAGATGCTGAGGCCAAGTGCAAAGAGGAGGGCCAATGCACTAAACCACAAAAAGTTAAGATCGGGGGCACCCATAAATAGGGTGAAGAAAAGTAGGGCTATTGCGGTGATCATTAAGCCGAGTAGGGTGTTAAAGGCAATCTTAGCGTATAAAACGGCCAATGGGTTAACGGTAGTATGAAAGTAGAGCATCCGGCCTTGTCGTTCTTGCACAAAGCTTCGAGAAATACCACTCACTGTTGTAAACAATAGGATGATCCAAAAAAGTGCACTCCATATGTTTGGAGAAATGAACTTAAAGGAAAGGTAGACTATGTAAATGCTGCTAACGAGTTGGAGTAAGATTCCATTAATGGCAAAACGGTTGCGAAATTCTGATCGAAGCTCTTTAAGAAAAAGGATTTTTACCTGATGAATTAGCGCACTTTGCATATTTTTGCTCGCAAAAATACGTGAAATGCTGTATCAACTTAGAAATCTTTCAGATTCAGAAAAGCAGGTGATGTTAGACGGTCCAATTTGGGCAGGTTTACTCGTTGGAATAGCCGACGGACACCTCGATCCTGAAGAAGCAGAACGAATTGCTTCCGTCATAAAAACCAAGACTTATTCGGAAAAAAACGACGTTCATTTCTTATATCAAGATTTGGCCGAAGATCATTTAAATGAGCACATCGATACTTTAGCAAAGGAGCTTTCTTCTGCCTTTTCAACCGAAGAGAAGGTTGCGTTAGCTACGGCTAAATTGGCGCGATTAAATAAGCCATTAACTAAGCTCGAATCCGGTTATGCAAAACAATACACCAAGTCATTGCGAAGCATTTCGTTGGCCGTTGCAAAAGTGTCTGGTGGAATATTTGGCATTGGTAGAATTACGGAAGATGAGAAAGGAATGCTTAATCTTCCAATGATAGAAATGTAGCTGGCCGATTGGTTGGCTTGTTTCATTTACAACCAAAATCTTTTGGCTCCATTTAATCAATGACTTCTGAATATGAATACGTTGAAACATTTTAAAAAAATATTAATTGCCAATCGTGGTGAAATAGCCATTCGAGTGATTCGCACGTGCCAAAAGCTCGGCATTAAAACCGTAGCAGTATTTTCGGAAGCAGATCGTAACTCACGGCACATTCGCTTGGCGGATCAAGCTTTTTGCTTGGGTGCAGGACCCAGTGCACAGAGCTACCTTTTAGCGGATGATATAATTAAACTGTGTGTTGAAAATCAAGTAGATGCCATCCATCCGGGGTATGGGTTTTTGTCAGAGAATGCGGGTTTTGCTCGAAATCTAGAAAAAAACGGAATTGTTCTCATTGGTCCAAGCGCATTTGCCATGGATTTGATGGGCAGCAAGTTGGCTTCCAAAGAGGCGGTTGCCAAGTTTAATGTACCCATGGTTCCTGGAGTAAACAAGCCTGTTGAAACTGAAGAAGAAGCTATTATAATTGCCAAGCAAGTGGGATTCCCAGTACTTATAAAAGCAAGTGCCGGTGGCGGTGGAAAGGGAATGCGGGTTGTTGAAAATGTAAAAGAATTGGGCAGTCAGATGAAAATGGCCATTTCTGAAGCCATTTCTTCGTTTGGAGATGGAGCTGTTTTTATCGAAAAATTTGTGGAAGAACCACGGCACATCGAAATACAAGTGTTGGGAGATAACTACGGCAACATTGTACATCTCTTTGAACGCGAATGCAGCATTCAACGCCGACATCAAAAATTGGTGGAGGAAGCACCTT
>JBLHHI010000046.1:0-24412 GCA_047614125.1 Bacteroidia bacterium
AAAATCGTTCAAAATAGCCCGCTATTTTTTCACAATTTTCATTCGCATCTCACTATTGACAAGCGTTCTGAACCGCAAGGATTAATCGAACTCAGGTTTACAGGAATTGAAATTGAAAGCAATTGCGGCAAAGGTTAAGGCCAGAACCACTTTGCAATACACTTTTAAAAAGGAAGCGCAGTCGGAATGAATTGAGTTCGAGTTTGACACTTTTTGTTGATTTGGCATGTAAGGTAAGGATTAAATGTGATATGCATATATCACTAGAGTTGGTCTGGCAGGCTACCTATTTGGCTGTGACTACGGATAGTTATATGGGGTTGGTGGTAACACCAAACATGGCGAAAAAGGACGGTCATTTTCCACTTAATCGGCCGTTGGTTGGTTTGATTGACCTTGCAATGCTAGAACACATTTATTCAACCCCCGTTTATTTCAATGAAGACCCTGAGACAAGCTCAGGGTGACCGTTTAAGGTTTACATCCCCCCTTCCTCTACTTACTCAACTTATCGGCAATCCAAACAACACCTACAGCACCAATTACAGCAACAAAGTACTGACTGAGTGCTGTGTTGTCTAAGTTGATGTTAAAGATGCCAAACAACCATCCACCTACAAAGCCCCCAATGATGCCAAGCAAGAGGTTTCTCAAAAAGCCTTTCTTTCCCCGCTTCATCAATCGGTTGGCGGTCCAACCGGCAATGGCTCCTAATATGATAAATCCTAAAAACTTCATGTATTGATATTTATGTAAAATGTGTGTTGCAACAATAACTTACTTAGTCGTGGTCATATTAAACGAAATGCCAATAAAGCCGCCCCACTCCCACGTTTTTCGTAGCGGAACTTCTTGTGTAGCCGACAGCAATTTATCGCCAGCCTTGTAAGCCTCTCCAAGGCTAGAAACCTGGCCCAAGGTAAAGCCGCCGTGTAAGTTTACGCGGCTGTCGGAACCAAAAAGTGCGGTTCCTCCCAGAAACATGTTAACGCTTCGAGTGGCATCGTTTAAGGGCACTCCAATGCCAAAGGTTCCACCCACATTTACCATGCGGCCGCTGTAGGGGTAAAAGTTAATATATGCCGCTAGATTAGGCGCATAGGCACTTCCACTTTGCGATACAATAAAACTGTCTTTATTAATAAATTCGGTGTTGTCGCTAAATTGTGGAAAGGCCAATCCAATGCTGGAATTAATTTTTACATCTCCACGCACCACAATTTTTATGGTTTTGTCTTTAACCTTAACCAATTGATCTAAGTTTTGAAGATCGGCTTGCGTAAGATCACCGTCTGCGTTGGTTGGATTTACATAAAAATTTAGCAAGAGCGATACTTCATCCTCGTTGGCAGCATAGCTCGAATTGAAGGTAAAACTTGTAGACTTAATAGACGTATAAATGGTTTCGAGATAGTCCATTTTAGCCGTTAAGGCCGCCACATCTACCTTTTGAACAGCAGAGTTAACTTCAGTTTTAAATTGTCGAACGGTATTATCCAAGCCCTTTCCTTCAAAGTCTTCGCCTTCCATATCTTCTTCAAAATCGTGATATGCATTCAGGAATCGGCTGGAGGCCATATTAAAATTATTCACAGAAGATTTCATGGTGGTATTAAACTGCACTATGGCTGATGCAAAGTCTTGCGTGGTCACGGCCTTTTTATCAAAGATTTGCTGCACCAAGTAATCTGACATTTTAACAATGGTGTCGGTAGGTAAGTATCGGTTGTACTTTAAATCGTGGAGTTTCTTAATCACGTAATCCGTGTTTTCATAGTTGGATTGGAGCGTAACCAATTGCTGGTAAGAAGCCTGTAATGAGGTAAACGACGCGCTTGCTTCTCGCGAAGCAAGGAGTCCACCTCGAGTAACCTCATCCGGCAAAGTTCCTCCAAGCGATGAAAAAAATGTGCCTCCTCCAGCCGGCATAATCAGTGGCGTAATGATGCTCAGAAAGTTTTTATCAGAAGTTTCGGTAACCGTTTTTGAGGTATAGGTGCTGTTAGCGGCGTAAACAAATTTGTTAAAGTTGATTACTTCAACTTGAACCATTTTGTTGCGACCAACAATAGGCGATGATATTTCTTTACCCACCTTATCTCCCGGTGATGTTTTGAAAAACCGTACTTCATCTTTTATGAAGTCGTATTGAATTCGAAGCGATTGTGCAGAGACCGTACTGAAAATAAAGGCGCTCAGCACGATTACGATAACGCGTTTATGGATTGGGTTTTTCATAGGGTAAATATATTGTTCGAAGATTCACGCTCATAGGGGCCGGAAGGTAAACGAAAGTACATAAATATGAAAGAATGTTGAAGTACCCAACGATGATTATCGTTGCCCCAGCCAAATTTCTGGATCGAGTTTGTCCGTTCCTTTCCAAAGTTCAAAGTGCACTTCGGTAATGCCTTCATTGTTTTTAACTACCCTCCCCAGCTGGGTTGTTGCCGTTACTACATCACCCGTTTTTACAAAGTACTCTTCCAAATTTGCATAAACGGTGTAATAACTTCCGTGCTTTACAAGCACCGAATTCTTTAATCCTGGCACTTGTACGATCATACTTACGGTGCCGGCAAATACCGGTGTTACAATACTACCAGGGTTGGTAGAGATGTTTATCCCATTGTTTTGGGTGGTAATGTTTCTGAGTTCCGCGTGTTTGTGTATGCCAAAGCGCTCGGTAATAAACCCATTTGCAACAGGCCAAGCTAAACTGCCCATGCTGTTCTCGAAGGAAGAAGTTGAGCCGGCAACCTCGAGGCTTCCATCGCTTTCTATTATAGCGGCTTTAATGGCCCTTTCCAATGCATCCGCTTGAGTTTTCTTTCTCTGTATTTCCAGTGTTAACTCACCTTCCTTATCGCGCAACTGCTTTACCAATACTTCCTTCGCACTTTGATCATCCACTAATCTTTGCGCTTCCACTTCTCGATTCTTTAATTTGCTAACCTTCTCGTCTTTTAAGCCTTGAAGGGCATAAATCTTCGTGCTGTTTTCTTCCTTTTTATTTTGAATGAGGTCGAGTTGCAACTTACGATAAACGGCTAATCTCTTTAAATAGTTGATTCTTCGAACTATGTCGTTAAAACTCCGTGCGCTAAAAATAAACTGTATTTTGCTGTGATTTCGGTGCGCCTTGTACCCGTCAACCATAAGCGCGGCGTACTTCCGTTTCATGGTATTCAATTCATTGGTAATGGCCACAATCTCTTCGTTTGCAGTATGCAGTTGAGAATCTACCTGCGCAATGTCGAGGGTGAGGTTATTCAAAAGACTTTGTCGGTTTTTTATCTGAGATTCGAGATTATTGAGAACTTGAAGCGTGGCGTTTTTCTTCAACTTCGTTTCCAACAGTATTTTTTCGGCAATGGAAATTTCCGATCTGTTTTTATCGAGCAGCGATTTTAGCTGAGCTTGATTCTGTGCAAACAGGGCAAGGCCCACCACGGTGAGGGAAATAAATATGCCTTGTTTAAAGGCCTTTATTGTATTTGGATGGTATGGTAAACGGCAGGGCATCTATCTTGTCTGCGTTAATGCTAACATAGTTCAAATTTAAGTTAATTACACGGCCTTCGCCCGATGCTTCCAAAACCACAATGGTTGGAATGGATCCGTGTTTTTTAATGACGTTAAATTCATCGTAGGTGGTATGTATTTTTTGCACATCATCTGTTTTTGTTAAGATGCTTCCTTTAACTCTAAACCCCTCGGTTAGCGTAAGTAGGTTTATTATGTTACCCGGATTATAAACGAAATGGTCGTTGTGCAGCTCGTCGTTTTCTTTCGAGTATTCAGAAATCGGGTATATTGAGTTGCCGAGCAACACGCTTTGCAACTGATGCAAGGTAAATTTTTGCTTAGTAAATCGTTCGAGGTAATCGATGCTTTCAACGTAGTACTTTCTGCTCAACCGATCAATGAGTTGAAAACTATCCGTTGTTATTAATGCTCGAAATGCTTCGAGACCAAAGGCAGAAATCGATACCCAAAGTGCCGAATCTTTAACCATTTTCATGTTCATGGTAAAGCTTTGTGTATTGCCTCTTTCCGAATAGTCTGCCTTAACTCTTACGCTAAGGTACTCCGAATCGAAGGCATTTTTATCTACCTTTTGCTTACTTCCCAACGGAAATTCGTTGAGCTGGGCACTGCTTTCCAAAACGGCTTTTCTGCCTATACACGAAACAATGATTAAGCTTAGTGCTAAGGCTATAAGTAAGGGTGTGGATTTGAAACGCTTCATAGTATTTACTGGCTTTTATGGGCTTATTTAACAACAGACTCTTTTTGCTTGATCTCGGCGGCCTCTTGCAGTAATTCGTCGCCTCTGCCTGTTTCTCCAAGCTTTAGCAGTGTTTTGCCAAAGTGTTCAATAACTTCTGCATCGTCTGATAATACTAGGTACAGGGCTTCAAATATTTCTTTGGCTTTGGTATACTCCTCTTTTTGGAAGTAAATCCATCCATAGGTGTCTTGGTACGAAGGCCGATCATTGTTCAAACTAATGGCAAGTTCAATCATGGTAAGGGCCTTGTCTAAGTGCACGTTTCTGATGGCCAGATAGTAAGCATAGTTATTAAGCGCACCGTCGTTTTTGGGATTCAATTCCAGCAATTCGTCAAAATACGCATCGCTTTTTGCAAAATTACCCAATTCGTTGTGCGAATCGGCCAAAGTTGCCATGAGGTCGATCTTGTCGTTTTTCATTAAACTAATTTCTAAACCAGCCTCTGCCACCTTAACGGCTCGTGCATAATTCTGTAACCGGTAATTTGCAAAGGCATTGATGATGTATAAAAAGGGTTGATTGGGAAAGTATTCCAGTGCTCCCTTCGAGTCTTCTTCAATCCAAATAAAATTATTTAACTCATCATCAAGACTCAGCAACTTTTGCCAAATTTTAAGCTGAGATGGATCATAGCTGGTGGCCAACAATAGGTTTTTTCGTGCGTTATCAAAATCGCTTGTATGATATAATATATCGGCCCTCATAACCCTACCATCTGGGTCGTTGGGATGCTTTTTAACCAAAATTTCCGATAAGGCACGCGCCTCAATTCTGGAGGAGTCTTCGGTCTTCATCCGTTCGAAATACGTGGTCAATACCCGTATTTTTTGTTCTATGGGAAGCAATCCGTCGCTAAAGGCCAATTTAAGATGCGCAAATACCTTGTTTGGTTTATTTGTTTCCTGATACAGGTTTGCTAATCCAAAATGAACCATGCCATTTAACGAATCATTAACCAGCATATTTAAATATGTTTTTTCGGCCAAATCATACTGTTTGTACCGTATGTAGGTTTCTGCCAGAAGTGCTTTATATCGGGTTTCTTTGGCGTTCGAAGCTACGAGCTCCTTCATTGCCTTTATTGCATCTTGCGGCCGATCGAGCTGAAAGTAAAGGATTTGTTTCTTCCTCGATATTTCTTCTATTACGCCAAAGCGTTTCTGAAACTTGTTTAAAACATCTAAGGCCTCCTTATATTCTCTAATGTTAACCAGTTGATCGCTGGCATCTAAATAACTTTTTTTGCGATTGGGATCTTCACTTACAATTATAGAATAGAGATCTGCCGATTTTCGATATTCGCCTATTTGTGAATAGGCCGTGGCCAACTGCTCGACGTACCAAAAATTGTACTTTGGGTTGGTGGCAACAGCCTTTTCTGCCCAATAAATGCCGTTGGTGTGGTTTCTATTCGTGAAATAAATATTGCCCAATTCATACATCGATGCATGACTGTTGGGATTCGATTGAACAGCTAAAATGTAAAGCCGAGCTGCCTCAGAAAAGTTGCCAAGCACCTTTTGCTTAGATGCCTCAAAGAACATGTTGTTAAAGGCTTGTTGCTGTTCATACGTCAACCCCTTTTTGGCAAGTTTTTTAGTAGACCCACAACCACTGCCTAAAGCAAACACAAAAGAAAGTATCAATAAGTGCGCGATGTGTTTTCTCATGTGTTTTGGGCTTCGTTCTATCCGTTTTTCTGGGTGCTGTAATCGCTTATGCTCAACTCATTTGCAGATCCGTCGTACTGTACGTGATTACCGATCATTGAATTATGCAAATTAGCATTTTTAATATTTGTTTCCGATAAGATAATGCTGTTCTTGATAACGGAGTCAGCCACTACAGTATTGCTTCCTATTGAAACATATGGACCAATCGTTGAATTTTCAATACGAACACCGGCTCCAATAAAGCACGGCTCAATAACCGTTGAATTTTCAAGCACGGCATTGTGTTTTAGTTCTGCGGCTGGAAGGTTGGCCAATACACGTTGATTGGTATGCACCGTTGCATTTTTATTCCCGCAATCCATCCATTCAATCACTTGTCCTGGAACAAATTTCAAACCTTGTGCCTTCATGTTCTCCAAGGCATTCGTAAGTTGGTATTCGCCTTTTTCGCGAATGTCATTTTCCAATAGGTGGTCAATTTCCTTGCGCAATCGCAATCCATCTTTGAAGAAATAAATCCCAATAATGGCAAGATCCGAGACAAAGGTTTCTGGCTTTTCAACAAAATCGGTAATTATGTTTTCGCTGTTTACTTTAATTACACCAAAGGCGCTTGGATCTTCCACTTGCTGTACCCAAACCACGCCATCACTTTCTGGATTAATGGTAAAGTTTGCACGAAACAACGTGTCGGCAAAGCCCACGATAACCGGTCCGTTTAAAAATTCCTTTGCACAATGCACGGCATGTGCCGTTCCAAGTGCTTCATCCTGATAACAAAGGTGCCCCATGGAACCTTTAGCCGCAGCAATATCCAACAGCTTTTGCTCTGCTTCATCTCCAAAATGTCTGGAAATAATAAAGGCAATGTGCTCAACTTTCGAACCACAAACTTTAACAATATCATCAACTAAGCGTTCAACAATGGGTTTGCCGGCAATTGGGATTAATGGTTTCGGCGTTGTTAAGGTATGCGGTCGCATTCTCTTGCCCATACCTGCCATTGGAATAATAATATTCATATCGTTCTATCTTCTTTTTCGTTAATTACTTTGTTCCGGTATGTCCATATCCTCCAGCACCGCGAACCGAGTCTGACAATTCTTCGCTTTGTACAAATTCTATTCGTTGATGTGCTGCCACAACCAATTGCGCAATTCGATCTCCGGGGCAAATGGTAAAAGGCTCGTTTCCATGATTTATGAGCAAAACTTTTACTTCTCCGCGATAGTCAGCATCGATGGTTCCAGGTGAATTTAAAACGGTAACGCCGTGCTTAAAAGCCAATCCACTTCGCGGCCGAACTTGTCCTTCAAATCCCGCTGGAATTTCAATTTTTAATCCCGTTGGAAGCAGTCGTCTTTCGCCGGGTTGTAAAACCACGTTTTGATCAATAAAAGCGCGTAAATCAACGCCTGCCGATAAGGTTGTTTCATGAACCGGCAAAGGGTGATTGGAGGCGTTTTGTATTCTGATTTTCAACCGAAGTAAATTTTGCGGCAAACTTACACTTTTTTGGTGGGACGCTCAACGAGGTACACAACAGCCGCAAATAGCACCACCACTGCCAATGAGAGCAGAAGCTGTGCTGAGGGAAGAAGTGCCTGTAATCCAAGCCAAACCAGATAAAGCACTAAGCTGGTGGTGATGTAAAAAACGATGAGCTTAATCTTGTATGGAATGGGATAGTGATCTTGGCCAAACTTATAGCTAACCACTGCCATGGAAAGGTAAACAATTAATGTTGTGATGGCCGAGCCAAGAATACCGATGAATGGTATGAGAGTAAAGTTTAATACAATGGTGGTAAGTGCTCCAAAAATGGCGATGTTTCTTCCAATCTTGTTTTTGTTGTTAAGCTTGTACCAAATGTTTAAGTTGTACATCAAGCCCAAAAACAAGTTGGCCAATAAAAGAATTGGAACCAGTTTTTGCCAATCGGGATGATCAAAGTATTCGCTTCTTCGAATAAACAAGTGCGCAATTGGGTCGGCAAAGACGGCGGTTATGAGAAAGATGAAGCTCGTTACAATAACGAAGTAGTGCATTACCTTGGCATAGATTATCGGTGCTTCTTCGTTCTTGCTTTGATCAAAAAAGAACGGTTCGGCAGCCATCCTAAACGATTGAATAAAGAGGGTCATTATAATACTGAGCTTATAAAATGCGCTGTACACCCCAATTTGATAATCGGCTACGTTGGATGCCAATATTTTTTTGAGCATAATTCGGTCGATAGTTTCATTCACGATCCCTGCCAAGCCTACCAATATGAGCGGTTTGGCGTAGGCAAACATCTTTTTCCAAAGCGCTGAATCAAAGCCTTCTCGCATCAGCTTCCATTGGGGCAGCGTAATCAAAAAGGTGAATAAGCTTGCCATAAAATTGGCTACAAACACATATCCAATGCGATAATCCGGATTGTAAAAAGGCACTTTTACGCCTTTGGCCGTTAGTTTTGGAAACCAAATAAGAAACACCAATACCAGCCCTACGTTAATTCCAACACTAAGCAACTTATACGTTCCAAAACGCTTGGCTTGGCCGGTGTAACGCAACCAAGCAAAAGGCAGTGTACTTAGGGCATCCAACGCCAAAATAAAGACGAAAAGACGTACAAAGCCGGTTTGATCCGGATACTCTAAAAAGTTTGCAACGGGCTGTTGCAAGGCCATAGCAAGGAGGATGAAAACGAAGGTTGATACTAAAATTGAAAGTTGGCCTGTAGAAAATACCTTGGTTGGAGAATCGGAGCGACTGAAGTTAAAAAAGGCGGTTTCCATGCCGTACATCAGCAAAACCATGGCAAAGCCAACAATGCTGTAATACACCGAAATGTTTCCGTATTCAGAAACTTCGAAATACTTCGAAAGTGGAATAATCAACAGAAAGTTAAGAAACCTGCTCAGACTGTGGCTTACACCGTATATCGCTGTTTCGGAAGCAAGCTTTTTTAGAACCTTATTCAAATCTATGTACTCTCAGTTGGTGCCAAAGGTCTTAAACTAAGGCCGGATTTTAACAATGTCATTCAAATTTCTCTACCACCCCAATCCAATATTGATTAGGCGCCGTTCGAAATGCACAAATTGGAATGGTTATATCCCACCACAACACTCAGGAAGTTTATGCCAACGGATTTTGTTGTACCGAATAGGTAAAATTTGAAGCCTTCTTTTCATGTAAAAACTTAGCCATTACCTCTTCTTCCGAAGTGCCCCAGAAGTAACTGACATATTCTTCCTTTTCACCCGCTCTCGACCACGTAATGGTATACGAATATTCTTGTTTTTGTTGGTCGTTGGATTTAATGAACACCAACATGGATTCTAAACATTGTATGGAATTGGGGCCAAGCGTTGTACGCAAAAGCATGTACTCGTTGTGTTTAACGTTGTAGGTAAGCAAGTTGAGCTTAATGGTTTGGCCTCCCGACAACATATTTACGTGGAAGTCGAAATGACAAGAAACCCCGTTATCCTTTCTTAATATTTCGGCAATCTCGTGTTGCAACTTAATCTGAACGAGCTTTTTATCACTTTTCGACATTTTCTTCGGATTATTGAAGGGCAAATATATAATAACCTGCGTTTGGTTAATCCTTGCGGTTCAGAACGCTTGACATGGTGAGATGCGAATGAAAATTGCGAAAAAATAGCGGGCTATTTTAAACGATTTTCAGGAAGCAGATTGCTGTAGGCAAGTGGAAATGAGAAATTAGCTTTTTAATAAAGCGGCATAGTCTTCGTTATCAGTTCTTGGTTTACCCCGGTAAACCTTCAAGCGTGATGCCTCGACTATGTGCTTACTGAAAATCTGAACCTGCAAATGTTAGTCAAACTCAGGTTAATAATATACGGGTTTATCAGAAGAACAAAGATGGAATTAGGAGATGATTTTTTTATGAAGCAGGCTTTAAAATTGGCTATAAAAGCCGCTGAAGCAGATGAAGTTCCGATTGGAGCAGTGGTTGTTTACCAAAATCAGATTATTGGCAAAGGCCACAATCAAACACGCGTTTTAAATGATTGTACGGCGCATGCCGAAATGTTGGCGCTCACGGCCGCATTTAATTACATCAATTCGAGCATCTTAGACGAATGCACTCTTTTTGTTACGGTAGAACCCTGTGCCATGTGTGCGGGTGCAATAAAGTGGGCGCGGCTTGGAAGAGTGGTCTTTGGAGCGGCCGAACCGAAAAGTGGGTTTTCAAAACATCTTCCATCCATTCTCCACCCAAAAACTAAGGTTGAAGGAGGGGTAATGCAAGAAGAATGCAGCCAGATTATGACTGCATTCTTTGCGGCTAAACGCGCCGATTAATTGTTTTATTTTTTTTAACGAACGTCCAACAACTGCAATCGTCCATCTTCGGTTATGATGTAAAACTGCTTTTCAACCGTCTTGGTTTTTGGCTTTGGATAGTTGGTATATTTTGCCTGAATGCTCAAGGTGTATTGTATGGTTGGTTTGTTTACCGTTGGATGAATTACAATGTCGTAATCGTTAAATGGAAGGTGGTTGTAATACATGCTGGGCGACGCAATTGGATCAGCAGAAATATCTGAACCTGCTGATTTTAAGAGCTTTTCATAACTCAACTTGCTTAAACCTTGATAACGCGTATATCTAGAAATTGGATAAACCGCCCCTGCATTTTCAGCCAAAATCCGATCAAAGGTATCCAACGCAAAACCCGCTTTAGAATACGATTTTTGGATGGATGTAAGGTATGAGGTAGCTGCGTGGCGCATGGTATCGAAGTAATGAACCGGGTTTTCGGCAAAATAATCTACGGTAATCAAATCATAGATTTCCGACTTCGAAGCTTCAAATACAATGTCGTTTAGTAAGTCGTATTCATTAAATGTAACGGATATGTTTTTGTGCAGCTCAAAGCCAATGGGAACTTCGTTAAACGACTTGCTAAAAAACTTCTTGGTAGCTTCTAAACCGTAAATTGGAACCTGAGAGATTATCTCAACCACGCATTGCTTGTCGGAAATTCCGATGGATGCGAGTGAGGATTTAAATTGATTTACACGCTCATTTAAAAGTGTATTCACTTCTAAAGCAGTGGATGCTACTTGGCGAATGTTAAAAATAGCCATGTAACTGGTGGCTTCCACATTCATAACCACCTTAATGTCTAGCAGCACTTCATTGTTGTTGGCAATGCCGGCTCGAAATTGGTTTACCTGTTGCTGATCGATGGAATTTTGACTGCTCCAGTTTTGTGATTCTTGCATTCTGTAATTGCCGATTTTTATTTGAGCAAAAGATGTTTGCGCCATTATGAACAAGGCACTAAGCGTGAGATAAATAACTTTCATTTGGGTTGCTTTTTTATGTTTGTTTATGCAAAGGATCACAGAAACGCGTTGATAATCAAGAGACAACTCGCCAAAGTAGCCAATCGTTTAGTGTGCGTTAGTAATTTTAGCGTAAACGATTTAGACTTTGGATTCAATTATTTCTTGAACACATTCCGGATTAAGCAAGGTGGAGATGTCTCCAAGATTTTCCATTTCGTTGGAAGCAATTTTGCGCAGAATTCTCCGCATAATCTTTCCGCTCCTTGTTTTGGGCAAACCGCTGCAAAACTGTATTTGTTCGGGTTTGGATATGGGTCCAAGAGTGGCGGATACCAGATTCAAGATTTCGCTTCTCAAATCTATTTTTTCATCCTCAGTTGGCGAAAAAAGACTGGATATTGTAACAAAGGCAAAGATGGCGTTACCTTTAATGGCATGTGGGTAACCCACAACGGCACTTTCCGAAACCTTTGGATGTTCGTCGATGATGTTTTCAATTTCGGCCGTACCTAGGTTGTGACCACTTACAATTACAATATCATCCACTCTGCCGGTTATTCGGTAATTCCCTTTCGAATCGCGCTTGGCTCCATCACCGGTAAAATACATTCCCGGAAAACTGGAGTAATACGTGTCCTTAAATCGTTGATGATCACCGTAAATAGTTCGAGCCATTCCCGGCCATGGAAATTTAATACACAGCCTTCCTTCAGCTTCCATTTCCGTTATTTCTTCTCCCTTTTCGTTCATTAGGGCCGGTTGAATACCCGGCAAGGGTAAGGTGGCATAGGTTGGAATGGTAGGAGTTATGCCCGACAAGGCAGAGATCATGATTCCACCGGTTTCAGTTTGCCACCACGTATCTACAATGGGGCACTTGCCCTTTCCAATGTTTTCATCGTACCACTGCCATGCTTCTATGTTAATGGGTTCGCCAACGGTACCTAAGGTTCGTAGAGAGCGCAAGCTGCTTTTCTTTACCAAGGCTAAGTCGCAATGTGCCAATGCTCTAATGGCAGTAGGTGCCGTATAAAAGATGTTTACTTGGTGTTTGTCTACGATTTTCCAAAACCGACCCATGTCGGGATAGCTCGGAACGCCTTCAAATAAAACGGTTGTTGCTCCGGCGCTTAATGGGCCATAAACAATGTAGCTGTGTCCGGTAATCCAACCAATGTCGGCAGTGCACCAATAAACATCACCGTCTTGATATTGAAAAACACTTCGAAACGAATAATTTGCATAAACCATATATCCTCCACATGTGTGAACCATTCCTTTTGGTTTTCCGGTGGAGCCCGAGGTATATAATATGAACAGCATGTCTTCTGCATCCATCACTTCTGCAACGCACTGATCAGAGGCGGGTTCAAAGGCATCGTGCCACCAAACATCGCGTTGGGCTACCATATTTATTGGTGTTCCGGTTCTCTTTAAAACCACTACACTGCGAACGCAAGAAGTTGCTTCGAGGGCTTCATCCACTATTTTTTTGAGTTCCGTAATCTTCGCGCCTCGATATCCACCATCGGCGGTTAGTACAACGGAGCATTCTGCATCATTAATTCGATCAGAAAGGCTTTTTGCACTAAAGCCGGCAAAAACCACCGAGTGTATTGCACCAATGCGAGCGCAGGCTAAAACAGCATATGCCAGTTCCGGCACCATGGGCATGTATAAGCAAATCCGGTCTCCTTTTTTAACCCCGAGGTTTCTAAGCATGTTGGCCGCTTTGTTTACCGCTACAGAAAGCTGCTGGTAACTAATGTGTTGAGCGCTTTCTTCAGGATTGTTGGGTTCAAAAATGATTGCGGTTTGATTGCCCCGAGTTTCCAAATGACGATCAATGCAATTTTCGGTAATATTGAGCCGTGCACCTTCAAACCATTTTATTTCTGGAGTGTGTAAGTTGAACGTCAGTGCTTTATTCCATCCACTTTCCCAAGTAAACGCTTCGGCTGCAAATTCCGACCAAAATTGTTCGGGGTTGTGGTTCGCTTGGGCATTTATTAATTCGTGTTGTTCTACGTTTTGGGGGATGAATCTTGACATGCAACGAATTTAGAAATTTTCTTTTGGGATGAAGAAGAAATTTGAGCTTGAACCTATATTCTCGACCCATATATAAGGATGTTATTTTAGACAATCCAACGATCATCGCCACTTTTTTACAGTGGACTAGAAAAATATCGCCACTTTTTTACGGTTAACTAGAAAATTATCGCTCACATTTGTGTGTTGTGCAATGCAAGAGCAAAAAAATATACTTCTTCGACAACGGCGCTCGCAACGCTATTCTTAACAATTTTAGTCCGCTCGAAAACAGAGATGACAAAGGTGCGTTGTGGGAAAACTTTATGATTTATGAGCGCATTAAGCATCTAAAAAACAATAAGTTACAAAATAATGTGTTTTTCTGAAGAACGAAAGATCCGGCCGAAATTGATTGGCTAGAAGAAGGAGATGAAAAATTATCTGCCGTCGAATTTAAATGGAACTCAGAAAAGCGGGTTAATTTTCCAGCATCATTTAATCAAAATTACAAACCCATTCATTCGGATGTAATTCACCCCGAAAATTTTGATGAATGGATATAAAAGGACAAAAAAAAATATAAAAAGCTTATGGTAGAAATTAATTGGATAACGGCAAAAACCTACGATGACATTACGTACAAAAAGTGCGACGGGGTAGCCCGTATTGCTTTTAATCGACCCGATGTTCGAAACGCCTTTCGGCCTAAAACAACCACCGAGCTCATCGATGCCTTACTCGATGCGCAAGAAGATACCTCCATTGGTGTTGTTTTATTGAGTGCAGAAGGGCCCAGTTCGAAAGATGGTGTCTATTCTTTTTGCAGTGGCGGAGATCAAAAAGTGCGGGGCCATCAAGGCTATGTTGGAGATGATAACTATCACCGACTCAACATCTTAGATGCCCAGCGAATTATGCGATTTATGCCTAAGGTGGTTATTGCCGTTGTGCCCGGTTGGGCGGTAGGAGGTGGACATAGCTTGCATGTTATCTGCGATTTAACCCTTGCCAGTAAGGAGCACGCCATTTTTAAACAAACCGATGCAGATGTAACCAGCTTTGATGGCGGCTATGGTTCGGCATATTTAGCTAAGATGGTTGGACAGAAAAAAGCGCGTGAGATTTTCTTTTTAGGGCGAAATTATTCGGCGCAGGAAGCCTTTGATATGGGTATGGTAAATGCCGTTGTGCCACACAATGACTTGGAAGACACAGCCTTTGAATGGGCTCAGGAAATTCTTGCTAAGTCGCCTACTTCTATTAAAATGCTCAAGTTTGCAATGAACTTAACGGACGATGGTATGGTTGGCCAGCAAGTATTTGCTGGAGAAGCTACCCGATTGGCGTACATGACGGAAGAAGCAAAAGAGGGACGAAATGCATTTTTAGAAAAGCGCAAGCCCAACTTTGGCAAAAACCGCTGGATTCCTTAAAACGACTGGATTCTCTCAACCAGTTCTTTGGCTGGAATTACTCCACTTTGTCGCCATTTAAGCGAACCTGCCTTAAAAATCATTAAGGTTGGAACCCCACGAACTTCGTACGCATTGGCCAATCCTTGATTCTTATCTACGTCGATTTTAACCACCTTAACGCCGTCTCCCAACTTTTCTTTTACTTGAGAAAGAATGGGCGGCATCATCTTACATGGTCCGCACCACTCGGCATAAAAATCAATTAACACCGGTTGTTCTGAATCGATGATGTCTTTAAAAGTTGCCATGGGTTTAGACTATTAATCGGTCTACTTTTTGCCATGGTCCGCCGTTGTTGGCATCCACGCCTTTATTGCGCAAAATGGAAGCAGCGGTTTCACTTCTCATTCCGCTGGCGCAACACGTTATCACGGGCTTGTTCCATGCCTTAATTGAATCTGCTTTCGCAGGGATGTTGTTCAACGGAATGTTTTTAGAGCCTTGCACATGGCCGCTTTTATACTCTCCTGCCGAACGAACATCAATAATTACGGCTCCTTCGCTTATTTTTTGAGAGAGATCTACCCCTGCACCAAATAATCTCTTTAAAAATCCAAACATACCGCAAGGGAAACAACACATGCGTAAAAATGGTTTGGTGGTTTGTAATAAATCTAATTCTACATCAAGTTGAATGCCCCATTTATGAGTCTATTCGAAAACTCATCTCGCAAAAACCCAATCCAACAAATGTTATAATTGCAGACCCAAAATTAGTATTGATATGAAATTCATCTCTTGGAATGTAAACGGCGTGCGTGCCCAGGTTAAAAAAGACTTCTTTAAACAGTTTAAAAAATTCAATGCCGATTTTTTTGCCATTCAAGAAACCAAGGCTCAAGACGATCAAGTAGCTGAAGCGCTTTCTAATATTAAAGGGTATCACTTGTACAGCAATTCGGCTGAGAAAAAAGGATACTCTGGAGTTGCCATTTTAGCCAAACAAGAACCCTTAAGTGTGCTGAGAGATATTGGAATTGAGGAGCACGATAATGAGGGGCGAGTCCTGACCTTGGAATACGACGATTTTTACTTCTGCAACGTTTACGTTCCCAACAGTGGTTCGGAGCTGAAACGTTTGGATTATCGATCAACTTGGGATGCCGCCTTTGCTAATTACTTGGGTGATTTACAAAAGACGAAGCCAGTAATCGTAACCGGAGATTTCAATGTTGCACATCAAGCCATTGATCTTGCTCGACCTAAGCCAAATTACAACAAAGTCTCGGGTTTTACTCAGGTGGAAATTGACGGCATTCAAGGAATTTTGGATACGGGCATGAGCGATACATTTAGGGAGTTACATCCTGAAATTCAGAAGTTTACCTTCTGGAGCACGCGCTTTGGTGCACGAGGAAAAAACATTGGTTGGAGAATCGATTACTTCTTGGTTTCCTCTTCGCTGTTGGGTTCGGTTCAAAAGGCTGAGATCTTCGATCAAGAAATGGGTTCGGACCATTGCCCAATTACTTTAGACCTGAGTTCGATTCATATTTTGAATTCAGAACGCTTGTGAACAGTGAGTTTTCGAGCCTGGCTGCGGATTAGCGTTTTTTAGACGCCAACAAATCTGACATTCCGCTTGCATTGTGGATAAATATTTGTAAATTCCGCCCCTATTTACTGACAATTTTATCATTTATCCACAATCATTTTGCAATGATCGAGCACACCCTTCCCAATCCCAACATTGCTTATCAAGATGAGGTTCTTATTCTTGATCAGGCGCCGTACAATGGCATCATTAAATCTCACTTCGAAAACGGCAACAAACAAGCCGCAACGCAATACATTAATGGTTTAAGGCACGGGATCCACAAAGAATGGTATGAAAATGGAAAGCTGGCCACTGCACGCTTGTTCAAAGAAGGTATGCAACATGGCGAGTGTAAAAAGTGGTGGCCAAATGGTCAGCTTAAAATTTCGTGTTATTACAACGACGTTAAGATGCACGGCTTATATGAATCTTGGCATGAAAACGGGAGCGTTCACTTACGCAAACAGTACATTCAAGGCAAGGCGTGGGGGCGTCAACAAGAATGGTCGGCCGTTGGTGTAGAAATCACCAATCTATGCGTTTCTAATTAATTTCCATTCACCCAACCTATTCTAAACTTTCTTCGTCAAAGACCAAAGCAAGCACTTTAGAGTTATCTATGTGCGTAGATGTTTTGAGCGAAGAATCACACATATTGCAACTGGTATCGAAGTGTCTGAAAAAAGACCGACGAGCGCAAGAGGCTTTGTATAAGCACTTTTATCCGCTCATGATGCCCGTTTGCATGAGCTATGCAGAACAGAACGACGATGCAATAGACATCTACAATCGCGCTTTTTTTAAAATCTTTGCCTCCATTGAGAAGTGGTCGGGTACAGGGCCCTTTGGAGCTTGGGCGCGAAGAATTATTGTGAATACCGCCATAGACTTCCTCCGAAAAAATAAAAAATGTAAACTAAACCAACCCATTGAAGACCAACATGATGTTGGGGTTCAGAATACCATTATTGAAGACCTAACCTCCAATGAAATTTTAGAACTCTTTCGCTTTTTACCCCCGGCCCAACGGTTGGTTTTAAACCTTTATATAGTTGAGGGTAAGAAGCATGCTGAAATTGCAGAGGAGTTAAACATATCTGTTGGCACCTCAAAATGGCACTTAAATCAGGGACGAAAACTGATGCAGGAAAAAATTTACGAATTTGGAATATTGACACGATGAAATGAGCTTTACAGAAAACGAACATATCAATATAAAAAACAAGCTGCAGAACGTAGATCTGCCGCCCATGGATCAAGCATGGGAGGAGATGGAGGTTATGCTCGGCAGTTCGGCCAGTGGCTGGCTGGCGCAGCTTATTAAAAAAACAATCTACCTGAACATTTTAGCGTACGTGTTGATTGGCGGAGGAATCCTTGTCTTATTTGCACAACAACAGAGCAATGCTCAGCTGAATGTTGAGCTTGGCAATCAGATCTCAGAGGCGGATTACGGTACCCGCACGTCTTTTCCCGCGGGTGTTTTCGCAAATCATTTCGCCTCTTCATTGGATTTAATTAAAGAGAACGAAGCCCTGTTGCCTCTTGGGCGATGGAGAAGTGGACCAAAAGGTTTTTATATACCGAATACGACTAAAAGAAGCACTAAAATCCAGAAAACCTTCCTCGATGATGAATTTCAAACAGTACTTAAAAACAACAGCAATAACCTACCTATAGAAGAGGAATATGAAGAACCAATGCTGCTCATAAAAAAAGTGGACGGTGATGATGAACGTGGATTTGACTTTATTAAAACCACACGTCCAAAACCCGAATTTGGGATCAAGCTTTCCGGTCAGTTTTTACCAGAAACCAAGCTCACCGAAATGGCAAGAACCCTTGGGTACGGACTTTATGGACGATTCTATATCTCACACGCTAACAGCTTCCAAATAGAATGCAATTACAACCCAACTAACATTCGAAGCATGTCGTACAACACAAGTACTACCTTAGTAAACACCCAGCCTTTTGAGCAAATTGATAGCAATACAGTTACACAGCTGCGCTATGTGAGCCTTCCCGTTTTATACCGCATCGAACCCACGCATAAAACGTATGTAATGTTTGGTCCACAGCTTTCGTTGCTCACCAGCGTTCATGGCGAAAACACAAGAACGATAAGCAAAAGTGGTCTGAATGAATCGAGTGAGTTTACGGAGTTTGGGGAGCTGGATCAAGATGGCATGTTCAATAAGTTTGATGTTAGCTTCATTGGCGACGTTGGTTTTAAACACAAGAGATTTGAAGTGGGTTTGCGCTTACTGATCGGTTTTTCGGACTATTCTTCTGAAAAATTCGGTGCTGGAAAAAACACGAATGGATCGCTTCAAATAAATACGGCATGGAACATCACAAAATAACCTTAAAGCATTTGATCTTTATCTTGGTTTCAGGGTTGTGTGCAACACCGGCCAAAAGTCAGATTCCTGACAATGCCTTCTTGGGTGAAAATATCAACGATTTTTTTATCGTGGCAGAAGCTGGATATCACACTCTAAAAGGCGAAATATCCTCTGAGTTCAAACCTCGATTTGGCGTTGGATTGGTGTATCAATATCCTTGGACAAAGCGTGAAAATTTTACGATAGGCGCTCATTATGTGCACCAAGGATTGAATCTTACAAAACGCACTACCGAACTGGTAAACAGCACCTTATATTATCGATCTTCTCAGATAAACTCCATTCAACAACTGGTTATTCCACTAACCTACGAATACAGCATATCCCAAAAACTTGCGTTGGGCGTTGGGTACCAGATTGGTTTTTTAATGCGCACAAATAAAGATGTAAAGACCGTTGGAACAGCCACCACCGTAACCGCCGATGTTGATGCAAAAGGCTCCATTCCGGGATTTCTTGGCATAATACGCTACAAGCCAAACGCAAACAATCAATGTGCCCTTCGGTGCATGTACAATCCCGGAAGCATAGCCAAAAATGTTGATGATGTATTTAGTCGGGGGCTTAGTTTTCAGATTTTACGAAGAATTTAATCTAAAAGTTCCTCCTCATCCCCCTTTTCAAGTGAGTCACTTAATTTAGCCCGTTCATCGCGTTTAGCTTTCCGTCGTTTTAAAAAATATCGGAGTGCAATGATTAAGGTCAATCCGCCAAGAAGCACCAACCATTCAACCGGGTCGAGGTTAAGACTGATGTTGGGCGTACCGAGGGTTATCATGGAGTGAAGGTAAAAACCTGAGTTCGATTAATCTTTTCAAATTCAGATTTGTATAGAACCCAAGTAGTAAGGCGAAAACAGGAAGGTTTATGTTTATAAACCGACTGATTTCAACGAAGCTAATAGGGTTTTATATACAAAAGTCCGCTTTACCCTTGTGAAAAGCGATTTTCATCGTAAAAATTACTCGAAAGGGCCCGCCCTGTCTTCGCAATTTTTACTCGAAACTCACTGTCCACAAGCGTTCTGAATTCAAAATATGAATCGAACTCAGGTTTATAGAATTAAGGATATACAAAAAATGGAAGAGAAATCGCCCGAAATGGCTTTTTGGTAGTAGCCGAATAAGGGTTTCTTTTGATTAATTCGGTACTTTTTTATTCTTGTTTATTGTAGAATTTCCTTTTTGGTCCAAAAATATGAGCCACAAAATGGCTTTACACTTCATATAAATACCGACTAGGCGAACGGTTAATAGAAAAGCGGCGGAAGAAATTTTGAATTACGAAGTGAATGCATCACAATGGATTGAAACGAAAAATTTGAGCAGGAATAGGGGTAGATCTATGATTAATGTTCTACTTTACTAGTTCATATCATTTTTTACTTTCTTCAACTTTTAACAAATAACCAGAATCGAAGTTCAACGATACTAGGATTCACTTAGCATCATATATGGTTGAAAATACATTTGACAAATATCTTTTATCGTTGGAAACAATCTTCATTCTATTTGGCACCTTTCAAAAATTGGACAAATTTCGTTTTGTTAATAAAACTTAAATATGCTGGAGAAATCCTTAGTATCCTACAAATCCCAAGGCATCTCTTTACATCAAGAGCTCATATTATCTTCTAAATGAGAACAAATCTTACTAAGTTTGTTAAATAAAACCAGTTAAGAATGATATTAGTTGCAGACAGCGGTTCCACCAAATGTGATTGGTTGGTAATAAATGCTTCCAAACAAGTGAAAACCAACACCGTAGGGTTCAATCCCTTTTTCCACTCTGCTGCATTAATTTTTGATAAAATATCTGAAAACAACGTTTTGGCTTCGTTCCAACACGAAATAACAGAAGTATATTTTTATGGTGCTGGATGTTCGAGTGAGGAGCGAAATGCGGTTGTTAAGCACGCCTTACAGCAATTTTTTACCAATCTAACTACCATCAGTGTAAATCACGACTTAACTGGAGCTGCTTTGGCCACCTGTGGTAATTCTGAAGGAATTGCTTGCATTTTGGGTACAGGCTCAAACTCGTGTTTTTTCGATGGTGAAAAAACCCATGAAGCAGTGCCCGCTTTAGGTTACATCCTAGGCGATGAGGGAAGTGGTTCGTATTTTGGAAAGATTCTAATTTCCAAATACTTGTATAAAACCCTACCAGAAGACCTGATGGTTGCGATGGATGAGGAGTTTGATATTAACAAAGAAATCATCTTCTCGAAGGTCTACAACGAGCCAAATCCAAATGTTTACCTGGCTTCCTTCATGAAGTTCATTTCCAACCACAGAGATCATCCATTTTTTAAAGACATGATTTACAAGGGTTTGGCAAGTTTCATTAATACCCATGTTTGGTGTTACGACAACTTTCGGGATGTGCCGGTTCACTTTGTAGGATCGATTGCCTATTATTTTAAGGAAGTGCTGAACGAAGTCGCTAAAAATCACAGGTTTACCACGGGGAACATTGAAAAAAGACCCATCGAACCTCTAGCTCGTTTCCATACAAGATTTACCACAGCTTAAAAGCCCATTTCTGAATACAAAATGTCGGATGTAAAAATAACCGCTTGTATTTTTGATCTCGATGGTGTTTTAACGGATACCGCCCATTATCATTTTTTGGCGTGGAAACAAGTTGCCACCAAGCTGGAATTTGAATTGACGCTCGAACAAAATGAAGCCTTAAAACCTGAGTTCGATTAATTGGTATTGCTCGTTTTTGGAGTCAAAGGGTAAATTGGAGCGAAGACAAACAGCAGTTTGTGATGTTGGGTGTAACGGGTCCAAACGAATTTGAAAACAACGTAAACAACAACTGGTATACCAACAAGTTGGCCAGCTAGTGTTTGCAATATTGCATGGATGCTTTATCCCAGGTTAAAGCAGAAAATGCCCCTGATTACGAACGCATTTGCGCAACAACAACTTTCAGAAATGCTGAAACGGAGCATTGGAAAAAGGTGGTTGAAAAGATGTACTATCCGTTTTCGGAAGAGCACGGTGTTTTCTTGCAGCAGCATGGATTCTTGGATAAAGAACTGATTCCGGTAGCCGAATTGCCGGCAGATCATCGGCCCATTGTTGAGCACTGGAGCTGGGATCGAAGTTACATCATGCAGGCCGACATCTTCCAAGGGTTCTACTTTTTTGAAAACGCGTTTGATCTTGAAACGCTTAAACGACACTGCGAATTTTACGAGCCACTAACGGTCCACGAATCCTCCTTATCGCCCTGTATATACAGCATTTTGGCCGCCAAATTGGGAGATCACGAGCGAGCTTACGCCTTTTATCTTCGCACGGCTCGTTTAGACCTCGACGATTACAACAACGATTCGTGCGATGGCCTCCACATCACCAGCATGGCTGGCACGTGGATGAGTATTGTTAAAGGCTTTGCCGGAATGTGCGTGGTAGATAATCAACTAACTTTCAACCCTTTTCTCCCCAAAACTTGGACGTGTTTTTCATTTAAGATTCGCTTTAGAGGGGAAGTAAAGAAGGTAGTTATGGATAAAGATGGGTTGCGAGTGGATGAGGTGGTTGGTCACAGCTGACCTCGTTTCATGCAATCATTCAAATCAACGAATTGTTCAAATAGACCGCAACTATTATGTTTTCTATTTATTTTGCCCCTGTGATGTGCAACATTGCACTTTGCATATGAAACAGTTAGAAATCTATTTGAAAATAAAACGACGCAAGAGATGCTCTTCAATTCGATAGATTTTGCCATTTTCCTGCCCATTGTATTCATCCTTCACTGGGTCATACCAAAGAATAATCTAAAACTTCAAAATCTTTTCATTCTGGCTACCAGTTACTTTTTCTATGGTTGGTGGGATTGGAGATTTTTGTCGCTAATAATATTCAGCACATTTGTAGATTACACCGTTGGTTTGCTTTTACACAACGTTGAGAACCATTACAAAAGAAGACTCTTGCTTCTGATAAGCATATGCATTAACCTAGGACTTCTCGGTTATTTTAAATACTACAACTTTTTTCTTGAAAATTTTCTCACTGCTTTTTCCTTCTTGGGAGTGAATATTACTGCTGGTTCATTGCAGATAATACTTCCCATAGGCATTAGTTTTTACACCTTTCAAAGCATGGGATACTCCATTGACGTGTATCGCAAAACCATCCAACCTACAAGGGGTTTTATTGCATTTGCGGCCTATATTAGCTTTTTTCCTCAATTGGTTGCAGGGCCCATTGAGCGCGCTTCCAGCCTCCTTCCTCAGTTTAAAGTTAAAAGATCATTCGATTATGTGAAGGCGGTTGATGGCCTTCGACAAATACTGTGGGGCTTTTTCAAAAAAATGGTGGTTGCCGATAATTGCGCTGAAGTGGCCACCCATATATTCAATAATTCGGATGATATGGGCGGCAGCACGCTGGTGCTTGGAGCAGTTTTCTTTGCATTTCAGATTTATTGCGACTTCTCAGGGTATTCGGATATAGCCATTGGCACTGCGCGTTTGTTTGGATTTAATCTCACACAGAATTTCAATTTCCCTTATTTTTCAAAAAGTATTTCAGAATTCTGGAAACGCTGGCATATATCGCTTACTTCTTGGTTCCGCGATTATGTATACATTCCTTTAGGTGGTAACCGAAAAGGTTTGGGCATTAGGGTTCGCAATGTTTTAATCGTGTTTCTAGTTAGCGGATTATGGCATGGTGCAAACTGGACCTATATTATCTGGGGAGCGTTAAACGCATTCTACTTTTTACCTTCATTGCTAAAACAGTATCGAAAGAACACAATGCGCCAAATCCACCTTCCTCCTTCCTTTTCAAAAACCGTGAAATTCTTTCAAATGGCATCAACATTTACTTTGATTCTTTTTGCTTGGATTATATTTAGAGCCAACAACGTGGCACATGCCTTCTCGTACATTCAAGAAATTTTTTCTACCTCATTATTTGAAGTACCACCCTTTAACGAAATACCTAAAATGATTAAACTGGTCGTTTTATTATTCCTCTTTGTTTTTATGGAATGGCATGGAAGAACCGGCAAACATGTATTAGAAATCATTGGGTTAACTTGGAAACGCCCCATTCGATGGGCTTTGTATTACTTAGTTATGCTCGGGATATTTTTCTTTAGTGGTCAACAACAGGAGTTTATCTATTTTCAGTTTTAATGATGCAAACCTTTATTCAAAATATTCTAAGATTTTTCATACTCCCTTTTGCAATTTCCATTGCCTTTTTTATTCCATATTACACAGCAGACCCCTACATGGATTTTGGCGATAATCATTTGTGTTCTTTGAAGTATTCGTTTCAGACCCTTGGCGATGTTTCAACAAAGAAACTTATGGTATCTGATGAAGCCTACAACTCATTCATAATGGGCAGCAGCCGGACCACGGGTTTGTACGCCTGTTATTTAAATACCCAAATTCCAAATGCCAATTTCTTTCATTATGGCCAGTTTTATGAATCGATTCGGGGAATATATGGCAAGCTGCGCTTGTTGGATTCACTGGGCTATTCCATCGATAATGTTGTACTTTATTTCGACACCGATTGCACCTTTTTGGGAGAACGCTACACTTCTCGAACCAATCATTACCTTGTGTCGGGTAAGCCTCGATTTAATTATTTAGCCTCCCACTTTATTACGTATTACAGAAACCCATCCCTC
>JBLHHI010000047.1:0-24188 GCA_047614125.1 Bacteroidia bacterium
TACCATGTTGATCTATATTAATAGAGCCAAATTTTTAGTTTTTATTATTTTTGTTACTGTCACTAATTCAGTTGCTCAATCCACATACTTTGGAGAAGCGGGTACAGGTGTTTCTACTTTTGGTAGATCAATTGAGTTCCTTGCTGCATCTTCTAAGTTTACGCCAAGGATTTCCATAACTACACGAATTGGAACAATCATTCCACTTAAACTTGATCATCACCATATTTCAATCGCTTTGGATTATCAGTATTCTCAAACCGGTTACTCAGTTTATGACAAACCATCAAGAACCACTGTTAAAGATAAAATTTTTTTGACGTTTCTTGGAGCCTCATGTAATTATCAAATCGTCTTGCCTCGAAAAGATTTTACTTTGGCGCTAGGTACAGGTTATCACCGAATTGTTCGGCACAGATATTTCAACGAACAGGCAGCATTCTATGCAGGGTTAAGATCACGAATTGGAAATGAAAATATTAATCGAAATGGAATATTTCTGCTTTTTATGGCCGGAAAGAATATTTCGGACCATTCGCAGTTGAACCTTCAATATCAACAATACCTCACCAGTACATACAGTTTCATTTTTTGGCCAAAACGACTTGCCACGTTTACTTTGAACTATAGACATACCATCTAATGCTCTAAATCATGGGGCCTGGGATGCTCCTTGGTCTTGCCACAGAACTCTAAGAAATAGAAAGGCTCAAAAAAGCATTGAATGTGTTTCCCTTACAGCCATTGTGATAGTACGTTTGCACGAGACTGCACAACTCCTTTCAACACACTATTTGCTCCAGTATCTATAGTCTTAAGCCAGGATTTAGCGATTGGGACTACGGATTAAAATTTAACATCCGTAGTCGTAGCACACAATCCAGCTCCCCAGATTCCGAATAATGCGAAGTATTAAATTCAACATTCAAAATTTGGCATTCAAAATTTACCCTTCAAGTTTCCCGAATACGTTTTTGTGTCGTTTTGACAATAGCGGTTAAGATGTTAATCAGCTCGAACGCTTCACTTTTGATTGGTTGTAGGTCGTAATCAACGAATTTCCCAACTTCAATAATCCGCAGCCAATACAAACATTCTCTTGCTTCTTTTGATGATATTGCAATTTTGGCAGCAAAGTCCCTTTTGCTATAACCTGCAAGCGCCTCTTCAACATTTGCGCCAATGCTCGTGGCGCTTCTAAAAAACTGTTTTGATAAAACATATTCGTTCTTTTTAAGCAACAACTTATAAATATGAATGGCGTTTACGGCAAATTCGAATGATTTCTCACGTATGATGTTTGATTTCATTATTGTTTGTTTGGTTTACACGAAGTTAAAAGATGTCAAATCAAAGCGCAAACACATTATGATATAATCTTATTTAGAAGTAGCGTGAATTTTAAATTTTGAATGCTGGATTTTGAATTGGAGTATCCTAGTCTTTTGAGCATTAATCTTGGTTCCGGGCATATTCCAAATACCTTTTAAGTTGAAAACGTTTCAGATTGAATTCAACATTCAAAATTCAACATTTAAAATTTCAAAGAATCTTCAAAGAAAATCCATCAACTCCTTCAAATCTTGAATGTGAAAAGTTGGAACATGATTGTGATGATCGATGGCTTGGTTTTCCGGATTAAAAAATACTTGATCCCAACCGGCATTGGAACTGCCCAATACGTCCGACTCAAAGTGATCACCAATGTATAAACTAGAATGTGCTTCAGCGCCGGTTTTTTGAAGAGCAGTTTCGAAGACCAAGGGGTGCGGTTTTAAAACCCCTATTTCTTCCGAAGTAATGATGTGTTTGAAATATCCAACCAAACCTGAACTGTTCAACTTAGTGGCTTGAACTTCGATAAAGCCATTGGTAATCAGATGGATGGGGTACGATTCTTGAAGATAGTTCAGCGTTTCAATTGCATTGGGCATTAAGTTTGGCTTGGTTGGACTGAGCTTTAAATATTGCTCCGTAAGGGTTTTGGAAAGTTCTAAATTAGTTACATCCCACTCCTTTAATACCCGCTCAAACCTCCGATTTCGCAAATCAGATTTCTCCAAGTTTCCTTCTCGATACGCCTTCCACATTGCCTCGTTAACCACTTCGTAATGTGCAAGAAAAGTTTCGAAATCAGCAATTCCATACGACTTTAAATTGTGAACCTCAAAAAGCTCGTTGAGCGTTAACCTAGAATTGGTTTTGAAATCCCAAAGGGTGTGATCTAAATCAAAAAACAGGTGTTCGTATTTTTTATCCGACATCTTATATCCTATAAAAACACTTTACTTAATGCAACCGCAAGTGTTACTACATTTACAATTTGGCCAACGATTAATATACCAAAAACAACCCCGAAATACCGATGCCATTTGGGCTTAAAGAGCCGTCGTCCAACATTTATAAAATGAGCTGCGGCCACAATGGCCGGCAATAAAAATATGGCCTTAACACAGCCATAATCTCGGTAGTCGTAACTGTATTTTAGGGTGAAAACAAAATAGACTAACGCAAGAACCGCCAGCATAGCATTGGTCCAATGTGTTGAAGACCAGGATTTTCTGAACACATTGAAAATCAGCTCCTTGATGCTTTTAATAAAGCCCAAAGCGAGGAGAAAAAGCGGTAGAATTCCGAGTATGTACAGTGCTCGAGCCGTGTTTTGAACGAAGTGAGTAGTATTGGTCCAATGCTCTGGGTGACTGAGATAATACACGTTGTAAAAACTCCCATACATCAAAGTCCAATATGAGGTTCGATGCGTGGCATAGCCCGAATCTAGGTTTACTATGTACGGAGTTTGGAGCAAGCTGATAAAGGGCACCTTCAAATAACCGCTTGTTATTGAAGCAATGCCTGGACGTTTCCAAAACTCCTTTCCATCGTCGAACATGGGTGGAGTTCCGGTTTTAATCAAATTGGTGGTAAAGGCACTTCCGGAATAATCGTAGCTCTGCCGGTAATGTGAAAAGTTGAAATAATACACAGAAGAAATGAACAAGATAAAAATGCCCACACCGTGCTTTTTGCGAAGCATCCAAAAAAGTGAGAGCCCGATGAAACAAAGTGTAAATACCCCGAGGCCGCTGCCTTTAATCATAGGTGCTAAACTGGCCGAAAGGGCACAGCCAATGGCCCAAAACGACCCACCTTTGTTCCACAGTTGATGCAGGCACAAGATGGCCAAGGTGCCGAGAAATATTACGGCAACATCGTTGGTTGCCTGTACCGATATGCCCCAAAATGCGGGGTTTGTGAGCCAAAAACTCATAATGATCTTTTGCCAAAGCTTATTCGTAACCAGCTTTTTAATGAAAAACAAAAGCATAACCAACGACAAAATCGAAAGAACAACGTTTACCATATTCATTTGGCGAATGATGTTGGCCTTCGTTTTTGTTTTAAAAGGTTTTGCCAATGCCGCATGCGCAAAGTAGAAGGCCTTGGGTTGAAAACATTCCCAGCACGAATCTTTATCAATCGACTGATTTTTCTGAATGCGAATTACTACTTCAGCATGGTCGTCGTTCGATGATTTGTTGATCATTCCAACGTATATCCTGCCACCAACCCCAACGATGATGGACAAAATGAGCAGCCACTTCAGAACTCGATTCAAGATGGATCCATTTTCTGTCCAAAGCTTAGGTCACCAGCGTCTCCTAAACCCGGAATGATGTAACCATGGTCATCCAATTTCTCATCAATGGCGCCAATCCAAAGAGTGCAAGCCGTTGAGTTTTTTTCGAGGTATTCAATTCCTTCGGGGCTTCCGATTACCGAAACGATGTGGATGTGAGAAGGCCTTCCTCTGGTGAGGAATTGTTCTAAGGTTAACACCAGAGATTGCCCTGTAGCGAGCATTGGGTCGGTAAGGATTAATACTCGATTGGTTAAATCCGGGCAGGCCAAATACTCCACAACGATCTTAAATTTTAGCTCAGATATGTGTTTCCGATACGCTGAGATGTACGCCAAGTCGGCCTGGTTAAAGAGTTGATTTACACCATTTTGTAAAGGAAGTCCGGCTCGTAAAACAGTAGCAATAACGGGCTGATTGGCCAGAATTTGAGTTTGTGTTTTTGCAAGAGGAGTTTGCGTATCAACGGTGTGATATTCGAGCGATTTAGAAATTTCGTATGCTGCAATCATTCCAAAGCGTTCGATGTTTTTACGAAAGCGATAGCGGTCGTGCTGAATCGTCACATCCCGAAGCTCGGTAAGCAACTGATGAACGATGGAAGATTGCTCGGAAAGATTGTTTACCGTAAGCATAGGTTGTGGTACGATTTGTGTCTACAAACATAAAAGTTTAACACCAATCATTCAGAAAATTCATGCTATATCGTACATTTGAAAACATTCAAAGGCAAGTTGTGCATCCCAAAAAAATAATCGTTCCCATTCTCGCTGCAGTCTGTTTTATCAGTCTTTCGTTTATCGAAGGCAACCATACCAGTGGTTCTGTGGCCGATGTTTTCAGTGAAATTGAAACCTCCATTGCCGTTGGGAATTCTACTAAGTTGAGCAACCATTTCAACAGCAGTGTGGAATTGGAATTGCCGGGTGAAGAAGAGGGCATTTATTCAAAATCACAAGCAGCTATAATTCTCGGTCGCTTTTTCGATCGCTATCCACCCACATCTTTTAAAATAGTACATAAGGGAAACAGTGCTGCTGGCTCGCAGTTTGCCGTGGGTGATTATACTACAGGCGGCGAAAAAACCTTTCGCGTTACCATCTTTTTGCAGAAACAAGGAACAAGATATTTGATACAAGAGCTTGAATTTGAATAGCTTTGTACTATGAACTTTAAAAGTGTCGACACCATTCACTTTATTCAGAATGCGCTCAAAGAAGACATTAGAACCGGAGATCACTCTTCACAGGCATGCATTCCAAGCGATGCCACAGGAAAAGCAAAACTCTTGTTTAAACAGTCTGGAGTTGTTGCTGGCATCGATTTAGCCAAGGTGATTTTGGCACAATTGTCAGAGGAATTTATCTACCAAGATTTTAAAGCCGATGGGGATCGCGTAAAACCGGGAGAACTTGGTTTTATTGTGGAAGGAAACGTACGAGCCATCTTGGCGGGCGAACGATTGTTGCTTAATTGCATGCAGCGCTTAAGTGGAATTGCTACCTACACCGATCATCTCATTCAACTCATGGGTACTTCCACTAGTAGGTTGTTGGATACCCGAAAAACCACTCCGGGCATGCGCATTCTTGAAAAATGGGCGGTTACCGTAGGTGGGGGACACAATCATCGAATTGGATTATACGACATGATCATGCTCAAAGACAACCACGTTGACTACTGCGGAGGGATTACTAAGGCAGTTGCAAAATCACGTCAGTACCTCATATCCAATATGTTGAAACTTCCCATAGAAGTGGAAACACGAAATCTGGAAGAAGTGAAAGAAGCATTGAGCTGCGAAGGGGTTAATCGGGTAATGCTTGATAACTTCACCCCCGAATTAATTCGTGAAGCACTTTTATTGATTAACGGTCGAGTTGAAACCGAAGCCAGTGGAGGAATTAATGAAGAAAATATTGCGGCTTACGCTGCTACCAATGTTGATTTCATCAGCATTGGCGCACTCACACATTCGGTTAAAAGTCTGGATATCAGCTTGAAAGAGGTGGATTAGGTGATTTTCATACCGCACTCGCTCGGCTCCTGCCGAGTGAGGAAAGTAAAATTAACCCAGTAAATCCTTAAGCGGTTCCGGCATAATTTTATGTCCACCGGTATATTCTATGAGCTTGTATTTTAGGTTGTTATCCAATAAAAACTGACTGGTTTTATCCCACATATCATCCGTCCGATATGGATCATTTGGATCATAGACAACGGTTATTTCCACCTTTTTTAACAACAGCGATTCATGAGGTATGTTCAAATCTGGAGGCAACATTCCAGCCCACAGAACCAAGGCTTTGAACGCCTGTTTGGCATGCACCACCCACCTACTTGCCGTTGCAGCACCTTGTGAAAAGCCCAATACATGGATGGTTTTTCCGCTCGAGAGTGCGTTGGCTAAGCCATCTAGAAATCGCAAATAATCATGGATGTCGGAAGCTCGGTCTTCTTTGGTCATCCAGCTGGCACCAACATTTCCCGAATTTCCGTTGGTGTAAAATCGATGCATTCCTTCGGGTGCAATGAAGGCCCTATTTTTTGAAACATGGGGTTCGAATTTTGCTATAAATCGGGCTGCGTCATGCCCATAACCGTGAAGAACATACCAATGTTCGTTGGATGATTGCAGATCTCCTAAGGTGAAATATCGAGCGGTTTTTGGGGTTTCGAAATGATGGGCTTCCATAGTTCAAGTGCAAATAAACGGGAATTATGTGCAACACGTGAGCAGAATTTCGAACTTTGCCGTTATGATCATCAGCCTCATTGCCGCCATCGATAAAAACAATGCCATTGGAAAAGACAACCAGTTGATGTGGCGCATCCGCGATGATTTAAAACTCTTTAAGCGAACTACGCTCAACCATGTAATAGTGATGGGAAGAAAGAGCTATGAATCCATTGGTAAGCCGCTGTCCAACCGCACCAATGTGGTAGTGACACGCAAACGCGATTACCAGCCGGAAGGCGTGTTGGTCTTTCATTCGTTGGATGCCGTATTTGAGCATTACGAGAAAACGGAAGATGAGATCTTTGTGATTGGTGGAGGGGAGATCTATCGGCAATCGTTGGATAATGCACACATGCTTCATATTTCGCACATAGATGTTGCGGCGGAAGCGCCAGATACCTATTTCCCAAAAGTAAAGTGGGAGGAATGGAAGTCCGTTTACGAGGAAAGCTATGAGAAATCAGATGTTAATGATCACGCCTTCCGATACGTGATGTACGAACGCGTTTCAGACTAATAGTAAGGGACATCATTGCGTTTGCCAGAGGCATAATTATTAAATCAATGTGTGCTTTAAATGTAGAATTGGATTTCCACTTATTTTAATGATATGGCCATCCAAGCTGCTGAAAATCTGCTTAGTACAACACTCTTGCTCAAAAAGTAATTCCAGCGTAAGCCTTCCTATCGCCATGGAATAGCAACAAAAAAATCTGAATTACTCAGGTTTTTATCATCAAGGCTAAAAGAAATGAAAAATCGGATTGATTTGCTGCGAACGGAGGTGAGTAATCTTAGCACGTACATCGATAAGTACGCCCATCCTGCAGAAGTTGATGTTTTACTTGGAGAGCTTTATGCTGAGGGGGTAAGTTGTATGATTTTTATTATACGCTTATTGATAAGTCGTTTTATGATATTGGACTTAGAAGATCTTCCGGCGATGCAAAAGTCCGTTTTGAGGACTTTAAAGAGTTTGAAAAAAAATACGATGCAGAAATGATTCCAATATTGGAACGTATAAGTGAAATACCCCATGGTATTGCGGTGGCTCTTTACGATGCATCTCATGAATAGTCACAAGACATGGGATTCAAGACACAAGTAGCAAGACTTTAAAATATCAATACTTGAATCTTTATGCCATTACGGCTTCAACCTACCATACATCCGTGGGAAGGGAATGGTTTCGCGCACGTGCGGCAACTTGCAAATCCAAGCCACCAAGCGCTCTAAGCCCAATCCAAAGCCAGAATGTGGAACCGAACCGTATCGACGCAAATCCAAATACCACTCAAATTCTTCCATGGGCAACTTGTGCTCTTTAATCTTTTCGATTAGGAGTTCTTTGTTGGTTTCACGCTCTCCACCGCCCACAACTTCTCCGTATCCTTCGGGAGCTAACATATCTACACCACGCGCAAATTTGGGATTATCGGGGTTGCGTTTTAGGTAGAAGGCCTTCACTTCATGTGGCCAATCGTACACCATTACCGGTACGTCAAACATGCGTGTAAGCACAGTTTCATCGGATCCGCCGAAATCGCCGCCGTATTCAAAACTTCTGGCCGATTCCATCCACTGCGGAATGTTGCGTTCGGCTTCTTCTAAGTCTTTAATTCGGTTCTTGTTTTTATCGATGGTGTTGAGATTGAAGTTGATAACACCTTTTTTCATTCCACCTGCTGCAATGGAGGCTTCGCGCGTCTCTATGTCGACCAATAATTCCGATTTCTCATTTACAACTTGCTCTAAATCAGCCGTCAATACGTCGAGTGTTTTCTTTCCATCCACTTCTTTTTCGCCTTTAATGATGGCCACAGCATCGTCGTAGGTAAGTCGAATAAAGGCCTCTTTGGTTTTGAGCAGCATCGAGGTATCACGTTCCAAGATTTCCAACTCGCTGGCACAATGGTTTACTACATCGTGCACTACGTAGCGAATAAAATCTTCGATGCAATCCATGTTTTGAAAGATGTCGTAAAAGGCCATTTCAGGCTCAATCATCCAAAACTCGGCTAAATGCCTGCGGGTCTTCGATTTTTCGGATCGAAAGGTGGGACCAAAGGTGTATATCTTGCCCATGGCCATGGCCATTGCTTCGCCGTAGAGCTGGCCCGATTGAGATAAATAGGCAGGTTCGCCAAAGAAATCCGTTTCAAACAAATCGGTTGTTCCTTCACACGCATTGCCTGTAATAATGGGTGCATCCATTTGCACAAAACCTTCTCCTTGAAAGAAATTGTGAATGGCAAAAATTACCCGATTCCGAACCCGCATAATGGCCCATTGACGTTTGCTTCTCAACCAAAGATGGCGTTGATCTATCAAGAATTCAATGCCGTGTTCTTTGTTGGCAATTGGATAATCTGTACAATTTTGAAGAATGGTAAGTCCCGTTACTTGAAGCTCATATCCGCCAATTTGTCGCTCGTCTTTAACCACCTTGCCCGAAATCGAAAGGCTGCTTTCCAAGCCTAGGCTGGCCGCTTGCACAAAAATTTCGGCACCTACATTGGCCTCATCCACAATGCACTGGCAAAATCCAGAGCCATCGCGCACGATTAGAAAAACCACGGTTTTACTTTCACGTTTGTTTTGAACCCATCCGTTTAAGGTAACTTCGCCGTTGAGTTGTGTAGATAAATCTTTGATATATGCTTTCATCAAATGTCGATTCTATTGTCTAATTTTGGCAAAAATAAGACTTCAAACGCTCATTAACACTGAGAAACTCGAGGATATTTATGTTAAAACAATCACTCAGTCAGAAACTACTTCAAAAGCTATCCCCACAGCAAATTCAATTTATTAAGCTGTTGGAATTAAATACGCTCAATTTTGAGGAAAAAGTGGAAGAGGAGTTGTTGGAAAATCCAGCGCTGGAGAACTCTAAGGACGAAGTGGATTCGACGGATTACGATGACGACCGTGATCGAGACTTTGAATATTCCGATAAAGATAACCTGGATTCGAAGGAAGATAAGTACGACAATGAGATTGATATTTCGGATTACTTAGGCGACAACGACGGAGGAATTCGACTCAATGAAGATTACGGAGGAGACGACGACAATGAGGTAATACCCATTAATGCGGGTACTTCGTTTCGTGATTACTTGATGGAGCAGCTCCAACCCAATTTATCCAACGAACATGAAGAAATATTGGCAGATCAACTCATTGGTACCATCGAAGACGATGGCTACATCCGCCGACCATTGAGATCTATAATGAACGATCTTCTGTTCTCGTCAAACATCCGCACAACAGAGGAAGAACTGGAAAAGATCTTGTTCAAGATTCACGATTTAGAACCTCCAGGAATTGGGGCTCGATCGCTGCAAGAATGCCTCTTACTACAAATCAAGCAAAAAGCAAAAAAGAAAAATACGGCCATTACAAAGCTGGCCATCGAAATCATCCAAAACTGCATGGAAGATTTCTCGAAAAAGCATTATTCTCGATTGATGAAAAAGCTCGACATTAACGAGCAGTTTCTCAAAGAGGCCATAACCTTTATTTCTAAGTTAAACCCCAAGCCAGCAAACAGCGGCAGCATATCCCACAGCGCAGATTACATCATTCCAGATTTTATTGTAAACGAAAGTTATGGCGAATTGGATGTGGTCTTGAACGGACGAAATACACCTGAATTAAAAGTTTCGAGATCGTATTTGGAAACCTTGCAGGGCTACGATAAGGCAAAAAAGCCCGATCAGAATACGAAAGATGCGGTGCAATACATCAAACAAAAACTCGACAGCGCCAAATGGTTTGTCGATTCGGTTAAACAGCGCCAAAACACCTTGTTGTTAACCATGAGTGCCATCGTAGATATTCAGAAGGAATACTTTCTAAGCGGCGATGAAACCAATCTTAAGCCCATGATTTTGAAGGATATAGCCGACAAAGTTCATTTAGATGTTTCCACCATATCGAGGGTAGCAAGCAGCAAGTACGTGGAATGCGATTTTGGTATTTTCTTGCTTAAGCACTTCTTTTCGGAAGGCATTGTAACCGACAGCGGTGAAGAAGTTTCGAACAAAGAAGTTAAAAAGATATTGAGCATAGCCATTGCAGCCGAAAACAAAAGTAAGCCGCTTACCGATGGAAAACTCATGCTCATGCTGCAAGATAAGGGATACAACATTGCGCGGAGAACCGTAGCAAAATATCGCGAACAGCTAAACATACCCGTGGCGCGATTGAGAAAAGAGTTGAAGTGAATCAAAAACTAGCCCGCTTTACCTCCATACTCTTTCATCCGATATTTTTACCGGTATTTGCCATCTTGCTCATTACTCAATTTCATTTCATTATTGTGGTAAAATTAAATGCCCAACCAAAGCTTCTTTTTTTGATGGCCTATATGGTGAGTTTAACCCTTATTCCGCTTACTGGAGTAATGATGATGCTGCGCAAGTACAAACTGTCGGAATTGTCGGAATTAACCCAACAAGAGCGCGTAATATCTGCGGGTGTGCTGGCCTTGGTCTACCTCTTTGTAGCCTTCACCTTTACGGACTTTTTTGTCGACAAATTTTTACGTGTTTTTGTGTTGTCGTTGGCAATAAGCTGCGGTATAATGGCAGTTGTTAACCAATTCTTTAAGCTGAGTTTTCATGCCTTTGGTTGGGGTGGATTGCTGGCAATGGTTTGGTTTTTAGGCAAGATGGCCAATACAGACCTTACCCTTGTTCTAATCTTGGTTTTATTGCTTTCAGGATGGGTTGGCTCGGCCCGGTTATACGTAAAGGCACATCAACCCAAAGAAGTTTATTTAGGATTTTTACTGGGCATTTTGAGCAATTACACAGTATTTCAAATGTATTATCAATATGGATTTTAATTGCATTACCTACGAAGTTAAGGATGGCGTTGCCACCATAACGTTGAACAGACCTGAGGTTTTTAACGCCTTTAACGATGAGCAAAGTTACAATCTTTTAGATGCCCTAAAGCTCTGTAAACGAGATGCTGAGGTACGCGTTGTGGTTTTGACAGGAGCTGGCAAGGCCTTTTGCTCGGGTCAAGATTTAAAGGCCATTGCAAGTGCTAAAAATCGTTCGCTTCGAGATTCGATCGACAAGCGTTATAACCCCATTATAAAAGCCATGCGCGAATTGCCCAAGCCGATCATATGCAGATTGAACGGGGTGGCGGCCGGTGCCGGATGCAGTTTGGCGCTTGCAAGTGATTTTATTGTTGCGTCAGAGCGCGCTTCACTCATCGAAGTTTTTATTAACGTTGGTCTGGTGTTGGATTCGGGTTCGAGTTATTTCTTGCCAAGAATTGTTGGCAGCAATCGAGCCTTCGAATTAGCTACCATGGGCAACAAGGTAAGCGCGGCACAAGCACTGGAATGGGGAATGGTTAATCGAGTGGTGCCAGCCGAGGAATTGGATGCTGCTACCGATGAAATATCGGCCTATTACAGGTCGGCGCCTACCAAGGCTATTGCCCTGATGAAGAGCATGTTAAATAAATCTTATCACACAGATTTGAACGGCATGTTGCAAGAAGAAGCTTATTCGCAAGAAATTGCTGGAGTATCCGAGGATTATCAGGAAGGTGTAAAAGCGTTCAACGAAAAAAGAAAACCCAACTTCAAGGGGCAATAATCCGTTACTTTTCCATTGTCAATTCGTATTTTTGAGACATGCGAATCATAACCTTAGGTCTTGCTTTCCTAACGATTTGTTTCACAGCCTTTGGTCAAAGCACCATCGATCCCTGTGCATCACATCAATACATCGATCATTTGGATTCGCTGTATCCCGGTTTCAGAAAGGCTGCAGATCAAACGTATCTCCATGCTATTTCAGAAACCAAACAAACGGATGTTCTAAATAAAGCTAAGCCGCTTGATACCATTTACACCCTACAAGTGGTATTTCATGTTGTTTGGTTTAATAATGAGCACAACATTCACGACTCGCTGATTACCACGCAGTTAAAGACAATTAACGACGCATTTAATCGCAGAAATGCCGACACTGTTAATATGCGCGACCTATTTAAATCCGTTGCCGGGAATTCTCGAATCGAGTTTGTGTTGGCCAAAACCGACCCAGATGGCAATCCAACCAATGGAATTACCCGGACCAAGACGTATCGAAGCACCTTTAATGCAAGTGGATCGGCTTCCCAACAAGATTATATTAAATCTGAAAGCTTTGGTGGAGTTGCTGCATGGAACAGCGACAAATATTTGAATATTTGGATTGGCAACTTAAACCTATCCAACGGAAATCGCAGCCTGTTTGGCTATGCGTATCCACCGGTAAATGAAGCCAACTGGCCAAGCACGTATTACGTAGGTAAAGATAAGCAAGGAGTGGTGCTGCATTACGAAGTTGTTGGAGAAAACAATCCGGCAAAGCTTGCACGAGGCACTTATACCATTGAGAAAACGGCGGTACATGAGGTTGGACATTATCTGGGCCTTCGGCACATATGGGGGGATGCACCTTGGGGCGTAAACGGTTGTACCGTTGATGATTATATTGATGACACACCTAATACGGGTTCACGAACCACTTCGTGCAGCTGGTATCCAAACACGTGCACGATGGCAGATGATATGCCCGATCAAATTGAAAACTACATGGACTATTCTCCAGCGTATTGCACCAATATGTTTACAGCGCAGCAAATTCGCGTTATGCGCTACAACTTGGTTAACCTTCGACCCGGTCTTGCAGAATCCAAAGTTGTGTTTGAAGAAGAAGAAGAAGAGAAAGTTATCGCAAACTCAGAATTTTGGGTTCCCAATCCCATTAAGCAAAGTTTGCATTTAAATGCCAAATCAACCTTTGCAGTGGGTGATGTAATTTCAATTAAGGTTTATGATCTCTATGGCAGGTTGGTGTTTGAAGGAAGTGGTGAAATGATGAGCAATCAGGCAACTTTTAAGCTTAATTTCTTAGCCGTTGGCATTTATGATGTTTCATTCACATCAGCATTAAATGGAAAAATTGGCGGCTGGAAGGTTGTTAAAGTGGAATAACAGGTCCCTAAATGTCGTTCATTTTTAAGTTGTATTCTATCCATTTGCTTGCGTTCTTTGTTGGTACATGTCGCACAAAACTTTTTCCAGAACCGTACATCAACAAATGGCAGCCGACGCCGTAAGGATTGGAAAGCGTTTGCCATACATTCATGCCTTAGTTGAGTTGGATGTAACCAAGGCTCGCATTGTCTTAAAAAATCATCGACAAATTGCCGGTAAGAGAATTTCTTTAACAGCTTATCTTATGCTGTGTTGTGCAGATGCCATTGCTGAAGATTTAAAAATTCAACGCATGCTGGATTGGAGGAGTCGATTTATTGAGTTTTCGGACATTGATTTTTTTATGCCGTTAGAAAACCAAGCTTCCGAATCGAAACAATTGGTTATGCGCTTGTTTCGATCGGTAAATAAAAAAGACATTGGCGAGATCGATAAAATTTTAACCCGCTCAGTGAATGGGGTTGCGCCAACCTTGGGAATGGCTCAGCGAATGTTTATGAAATTGCCATGGCTTGTAAGAGGGCCCGTTTACAGGTTTTGGATGCAACTGCCATCCATGCGAAAAAAATATTTTGGTACCGTATATTTCTCATCCATCATGAATTACTCTGCCGATCGAACAACGTGGGGCGTTCCAATTCCGATGCACAGCTTAGGAATTTTTATAGGAACAGTTTCGAGTAAGCTCTTTCAAACTCGAGCAGGAATAGAAAAACGTGATATGCTCCAGATAACCATTAGTGTAGACCATCGAGTAAACAACGGAGGGGATATGGCCCGCTTCGTTCATCGATTAAAATACATCCTCGAAAAAGGAAACCTTTTTGAAGACTAACACGCACAGTCATACTGTTAAGCGCATTGGTAAATGGGGTATCATCAAATTACTGATGCCGCTGTTAACGAATCCACTGCCCAGCTTGTTGAAATTGGCTCGTAAAAAAGGGCGGGTCTTACTGTTTGACGCTGGAAAGTATCATCGGATGTATTATGTGGCGGATTACAGCCTCACCAAATTTTTATTGGTCGATCAAAAAGAATGGGTTCATCGCCCGCCGGTAATTAAGCCCTTGGAGCCGCTTCTTGGCAACGGAATCTTTATTTCGATGAAACCCGAATGGTTGAAGCAACACAACTTGTTGAAACCAGCCTTTTACGAGGCTCAGCTCAAAGCATATTTTGGAGGGGTTCGCATTCAAACAAAAATATTCACTTCAAAATTGATTGAAAATGCCAAGGTCGATACGCAAGAATTATCGCAAAAATTGATGTTAAACATCCTCATCAAGACTCAATTTGCATCAACATTAAACCTAGATACGTCAAAACTTCGCGCCGCACATACGGCAATTATACATGCAACGAGCATTCAGGCGGAAAAGCTTTCAGCGTTCTCGAAAGCTGTTGGCCGGGCATTTGGATATCGCAGAACCCAACTAAAATGGCAAAAAGATTTGGAGGTTGTTCACCAGTTTGCCGATGAAATCTACGTTCATGTTGCACAACATCCAGAACAAGGCGGATTTATTATGCAAGCCATGGTGGCGAGTAAAAGCAGCCAGGCGGAAATTCGCGACATGATCACCAATTTGATTTTTGCAGGATACGATACTACGGCAAGTGCACTGAGTTGGTTGCTGTATAACTTGGCGAGCAATCCACAATTGCAGGAAGACATTTACCAAGAAGTGTACTCTGAGAAAGCCTTTCAATATGCAGACATAACGGGCTTTTTGAAAACAAAGGCCATTGTTGAAGAATCGTTGCGTCTTCATCCTCCGGTTTGGGCCATGCTCAGAAAATCGACAAAAGCTATGGAATGGAAAGGGTATTCGTTCCCTAAAGATTCATACTTTCTGATTGATGTTTTTGGTTTGCACCACGATGAGCGCATTTGGAAAACACCGGAAAAATTTCTAGGAGATCGATTTTTGGCTGAAAATAAGAAAGGAAAAACATTCAGTTATATGCCGTTTGGCTATGGATCGAGGATGTGCATTGGAAAGCCAATGGCTTTAACCGAGTTGATTATTGTGATAAGTGAAGTGGTTCGAAGTTGCACATTGAAAACCGCATCATACATAAAACCAATCATTGTAGCTGGAACCATAACCAAATCCAAAAATGGCTTACCCATCGATTATGAGCCACGAACCAATAAATCTGTCTAAATAAAGGCGCATCTTTCCAAAACGAATGGCCCGAAAGCAAGGTTAAGCACATTCGCGCTGCAACTGTTCATATTTCATTACAAACACGATTCATTTTGCTCAATATTTTCCACTTAACATCCTGATTTATAGTATTATAAGTTCACGAATTGTATTGAGTGCTTCCGTAATTATACAGCAGAAACGCAAAACCCCCTTGTAATTAGGAAGTTAGGGTATTAAGTGGCTCACCAACAGTAACTTAGTCGATATTTTATGATGTTTTTACACATTTTTTCCCAACATAAATGTTGCATTTTTAACATTATTTAGAACTTAAAAGAGCGGAGTCTCTTGCTTAGTTTGTGGGTCAAACCTATTAACAAAGGGAGAGAAAACTTGCAATATCTGATTATGTTCAAATTGATTACACCCAAGAAACAAAGAATTACTACCGCGGTTTTTCTTATTTTTTTCGCCATCGTTGCTGCTTTGCCAAGCTTACAAGCACAACCATGTTTTACCGGGTACCAGTATCGAATCCCCGTAATTCTGAATAATACAGCCAATTCTGCGCTATCAGATCACCAACTTATGTTTACGGTAAATACCTCAACGATGGTTTCTGCCGGCAAGATGCAGAGTTCAGGTAATGATTTGAGATTCCTTGATAAGAAGGGAAATGAATTGAAGTATTGGGTCGCAACAGGTACCATGAACACCACTTCAACACAAGTATGGGTACGCGTAGATTCGGTATATGGATATCAGAAAGATACCTTATACATGTTTTTTGGCAATGCCACGGCAAGTGTAAAAAGTAATGCTTCCAGCACTTTTCTCATCTATGATGAATTCAATGGGTCTTCACTAAGTTCAACTTGGACAACCTGTGGAAGTGGAAGTATTTCTGTAAATAGCGGAGCACTTAAATTAAATCCAAGTTCAAATACATCAACAGTTAAGTCAGTTTTGACGTTTAAAGCTCCCTTAATTATTGAAGCAGTAGTTTCTAGTCATACTGGTGGCAGGGCCATGATGGCTCAAGTAAATACTTCAAATAACGGGTATGGCATGACACTAAGTGGGACAACCATGTCCATTGAAAGTATTTCGAATTCCACCTCAACATGCTATACAACATCAGGGGTTACCAGCACAACAACTACCTCGGGAGTAGGTGATTGGGAAATGACATGGGGAAGCACGGCCAGTCAAAGTGCCGTTTGGTCGAGCGGATCATTGTCATCCAGCAGCTCAACGTACTCTTTACCTATATCTAATAGAATCATCCTTCAAAATACTGGATCGGGCTTATTTGAAATCGATTTCATCCGAGTTCGTAAGTATAAAGCCAACTTGCCTAGTATTACGTATGGTGTAGAAGCAAATACCAGTTATACCATAAGCCCAATGTACAAATCACCTCTTTGCGAGGGAGGTACCTTAGAGCTAATTGTTGACTCAATTGTGGGGGCCGTTTACAAATGGACGGGTCCTAACGGATATGCTTCCAACTTACAAAACCCTAAGATTACGGGTGTTGGAATGGTTGATTCGGGCAGATACGATGTGGTTGTATCCATTCCAACCGGTTGCGCGTCAAAAACTTCTTCGGTAAATGTTAACATTTCTCCGAAAGCAAAAGGGGGTATTGTTTCTGGATCACAAACGGTATGTTATAATTCCAATTCGGGTACTCTCTCCTTAAGTGCATATACCGGAAACGTAACCAATTGGGAGTATAGAACGAGTACAACGGGCAGTTGGTCAACCATTGCAAATACTGGTCTTAACCAAACCTACAGCAATTTAACCGTTACTACCTATTATAGAGCAATCGTCTCAAATGGCAATTGTTCGTCAGACAGCTCATCCATTGCTACGATAACCGTGGCAACCCCTTCGGTGGGTGGATCCTTAACCGGGGCCGATTCGGTTTGTTTCGGTACAAACTCTGGAGTAATCAGCTTGTCGGGACAAACGGGGAACGTTATCCGATGGGAATCGAGCGAGAATGATACCCTATGGACACCGATCATCAACAAAGGAACTTCGCATGGATATTCGAACCTAACAACAACCACACATTATCGGGCAATAGTTCAGAATAGTGTATGTAATCCGGCCAACTCTTCGGTAGTAATTATTCACGTAGATAAATCTTCGATTGGAGGTTCAGTTACAGGAGTGGCTGCGGTTTGCCCGGGAACAAATCAGGGCACGATGTATCTTACAGGTCATCGTGGATCTGTATTGCGTTGGGAATCAGCACTTGCAGGATCCAGCACGTGGAATGCCATTAGCGGTACATCCGATTCTTTAACCTTTACGAATCTTACTTCCAATACCTTATTTAGAGCCATTGTAGCCAACGGCCAATGTGCTTCAACGCAGTCAAGCTCACGCCAAGTGAACATTCATCAGGCATCCTCTTCTGGAACCATAACAGGTGGCGCTACGGTTTGCGAAGGTGTAAATTCTGGAGTTATCACCTTAACTCAAAATATTGGAATCATAGAAAAATGGCAGAAAAACGGTGGAAGTGGCTGGTCAGACATATCCAATACAACCACCTTGCTCACTTGGCAAAACCTCAACGATACTACAATGTTCAGATCGCTGGTTGCCAACAATGGTTGTGCAGCAGATACCTCAGCTTCGGTAACTGTTAACGTGAATCCACAATCTCAAGGAGGGTATTTAACTGGAACCAATGCAGTTTGTGAGACAGGCAACACCTATAGCGTTTCACTTAATTCGAACGTTGGTGATGTTCAGCGCTGGGAATCATCGGTTACCGGGTATTCACCCTGGACGCCAATTGCTCATACGGCAACCACGTATCAAGCCACCAACTTAACCACCACTACACATTTTAGAGTTGTTGTTAAAAGTGGGGTTTGTTCTCAAGTTGGATCGGGCACACATAAAATTACAGTGGATGTTTCGAGCGATCCTGGCATCGTTGACAAAAACGCACAAGTTTGTGCCAACAGCAACTTTGGCATCCTAAACCTAATAAAGTATACAGGAATCATAGAGAAATGGGAAACGGCCACTTCATTAGCGGGCCCTTGGACTTCAAATTATAACACCACTCCAAAACAAGAATACATCAACATTCCTAAAACAACCTATTATAGAGCGCACGTTAAAAACGGAGTTTGTGCATCAGAAACATCCAGTGTAGCCGTAGTGGTAGCTTCCGAAAATACCGTTGGAGGTGTTGCCGTTGGAAACAAGAATTTCTGTGGAACTACCAATTCGGGCTTTATTGAACTGGTGGCTCACAAGGGAGACGTTTTGTCGTGGGAGAAATCAACCGATTTGAAAAACTGGTCGTCAATAGCCATAGCAAACGATACCATAACCTATGTAAATCTTGCCGAAACAACGCATTTTAGATCCGTTGTTAAAAACGGTGCTTGCGGAATTGAGAGGAGCTCAGAGGTGATGGTTCAAGTGGCAGCAAACTCAAATGCGGGAATTTTATTCTCCGATCAAGATGAGGTTTGCAGTGGTTATAATTTCGGAACTATTTCGCTGAACAGCTATGTTGGAGATATTACTTCTTGGGAAACAAAAAAGGGCACTGGATTGTGGATGAAGTTAAACAGCACTTCAGCCAATCAAGTATTCTATAATTTAACTGAAACTGTTTCGTACAGAGTCCTTGTTAAAAATGAGTTCTGCAGCGTTGATACCTCCGCTACTTATGTTATTGGAGTTTCCGAGCAAAGCGTTGCTGGAGAAATTACCGGCGATTTGGAAATATGTGCAGGATCTTCGGATGCCGTACTTGTTTTAAAGAATCATACAGGAACCATAACCAATTGGTCAACGGCTACTACACAATACGGGCCTTGGGTTGAAAGCGGAACAACAACAGATAGTTTCATCCTCACAAAGCCCACACAAACAATCTTTGTTCGTGCAGAAGTAGCAAACGGAGTTTGTGTTGCAGCGCGTACTCAACTTGCCACAGTTAAGGTGTACGAGCCTACGGCCTCTGGAACTGTACTGGGAGCCAAAGATATTTGTTTGGGAACGAACGATGGTATGGTTGAGTTAGTTGGGCATACTGGGATGGTGAAATATTGGGAATACTCAACCCAAAAGAACCCGAGTTGGATTCAAATAAACTCGACAACAACCACAATAAATTACAAAGATTTAACGGATGTAACTCTTTACCGCGCCTTTGTTCAGAACGGCACCTGCGCCGGAGCGTATTCAACAAACGCGGCAATTACTAACTATCCGATGCCGGTTGTTGCATTTGTAAATGATCAATTGTGCGATGGACGAATCGTTGGATTCAAAGAAAACACATCGATTGCCACAGGCTCAATTACCGCCTACAAATGGTTGTTTTCTGATGGCTTTGCATCCAACCAAGATCAATTTGATAAGACCTTTAATTTTCCAGGCAAATACACCGTACAACTCACTGCGCAATCAGACAGGGGTTGTGAAACTACCTTCATACAAGACATTGTGGTCAGCGAATCGCCTATGGCTCTTTTTGACACAAAAGGAGCCATCGCCGGTACGTCACTTTGTTTAAATGAAGCGTACACCTTCGAGAACTTAACCAGCTTTACAGACTTCGCAAGCCTCGACCATCTTTGGAATTTCGGCGACGGTATTACCGCAACAACCGAAGACGCAAGTCACGCCTTTGCAACTGCCGGTCTGTACCCAGTTACCTTAACCGTTACGGCCCGTTCTGGTTGTACCGATTCCTACTCATCCAATGTTACCGTATTGGAAGAAAATAAACCCCGTGTTTCGGATGATGTAACCATAAGCTTGGGAACAGCACATCAGCTCTTTGCAACAGGTTCAATTACCTACGAATGGAGCCCGGCTGAGTTTTTAACTGCCAATAACATTCCAAATCCAATTGCACGAGTTACCGAAACTACCACCTTTACAGTGGTTGGTACCGATTACTTTGGATGTAAGAGTTCGGCCGACGTAACGCTTAGTGTTGAAGCGGATTATAAAGTGGTTCCAAACAACGTGATTACCCCCGATGGAAATGGTGGTAACGATGTTTGGGTAATTAAAAATTTAGAAAATTATCCGGATAATAAGGTTGCGATTTATGATCGATGGGGTAGGGTAGTATATGAACAAACGGCCTACGCCAACGATTGGGGTGCAACCAATGTAAACGGTTCATTATTAATGGATGGTACCTATTACTATGTGTTAGAATTCCCAGAAACCGGAGAGGTTTTGAAAGGGGCCATCACCGTAATCAGAAATAAATAACCTACGTAATTAAGTAAGATGAAAAAGTATATAGTAGCTCAGATTTTATTGTTGTTTGCCGTTGCAACCTTCGCACAGCAAACTCCACTATTAAATCACTATGCCATCAATCCATATTTGTCAAATCCAGCCTTTGCTGGCAGTAACGGAACCAATCTCTATTTGTTAACACGCAATCAATGGGTGGATGTAGAAGGCGCTCCAGAAACCATGGTAGCCACCATGGATGGCATGGTGGGAACTTCGAACATTGGGTATGGACTTACCATATCCAACGATATTGTAAACATTGTAGGGATGACCAGCGTAATGGGCACGTATGCCTACCGACTTCCTTTGAGAGACAAGAGCTATCTTTCGTTTGGTTTATCCATAGGGTTTGAGCAAAACCGATTGCTGTTCGATCGAATTAGGGCAACCGAACCGGTAGAAATTACCCTAATAAACAATGTTAAAGATGAAGGCAACTTTGATGCAAATGCTGGGTTGGGATTAACATTAAACAACTTTACGTTTGGAATTTCATCGTACCAATTACTAAAAAACCGAAACATGTTTACCGATCATGTAAACAATGCATCGTATACGTATGCTTTTCAACGCCACTTCTTGGTAAACGCAGGGTATAAGCTGGTATTGGAGGAAGATAAGCTATCCATCGATCCGTACGTTCAAATGCGCTTTGCGGGAGATATTGCTCCTCAATACGATTTTAATGCCATGGTAAACTTTGGCGGAAACGCTTGGATAGGTGCCGGTTATAGAACCGAATATGGTGCTAACTTTATTGCAGGTGGTGTGTTGGCCGATCGATTGCTGGCAAGTTATTCATACGGCAGAAGCGTAGGTCCCATTGAGCGATTAAGTGCAAATTCTCACGAACTCATGGTGGGGTATAAATTTAGTGGAGTTAATGAGAATAAAGATACCGATAAGGATGGTGTTTCTGATAAAATGGATCGCGAACCGGAAACCCCGAAAGGATGTGAAGTAGATGCGTTTGGGGTTGCCTTGGATGGCGACAAAGACGGCGTAAAAAATTGTAAAGACTTTGAGGCAAATACTCCTTTTGGATCGCCCGTTGACGAAAACGGAGTGGCCTTAGATACAGATGCAGACGGTGTTATTGATCTTTATGACAAAGAACCCAACACACCCGCTGGATGCAATGTAGATAAGCTTGGAAGTGCCTTAGATACGGATATGGATGGAGTTGCCGATTGTATTGATAAAGAGGCTCGAACTCCTGTTGGCGCAAAAGTAGATGCCGATGGTGTAGCGTTGGATACGGATAATGATAAGGTGCCCGATTTTTATGATCACCAGCCAGAAACTCCACATTGGCAACACATGAATGCCAATCCCACCTTAACGGCAGAGCACTGCATCGTTGATAAGCACGGAGTGGCCATTGATACCGACGGTGATGGCATAAGCGATTGCGTTGACAAAGAGTTGCTTTCGCCACGAGGTGCCTTGGTAGATCGATTTGGTGTGGGTATAGATACGGATAAAGATGGTGTACCGGATGGCATCGATGTTGAGATTAACTCTCCACGAGGATCTGTCGTTGATCAATGGGGACGAAACATTCCGAAAGGTCCAGAGCCCGATGACGATCGCGATGGAGTGCCCAATGCCATTGATTTAGAGCCTAATACGCCACGTGGTGTTGCGGTAGATGAAGTTGGTAGAACTAAGGTGGATGTAAACCCTATTACCGCCAATAAGTTGGACATTGAAGAAATGGACGACAATTCGGAAGAATGGGAGTATTTCATGATCGTTGGTGTATTTAAAAACAAGAACAATGTAGCGGGATATCAGAAAAAATTAAAAGATCAATACCGAGAAAACACCAAGGTATTGATTACCAGTGCAGAGTATTACTACGTATGGACCAAGCAAGTATATACAAAAGACGAGGCTTATAAGGAAGTGAAGCGTTTAACATCTAAAGAAGTGGAAGACTACATTGTTGGCAATCCATGGCTTTGGAAAGAACCCAAAAAGAAATAAATAAACAGGATACTACATATACATATACTACAACATGTCTGTAAAGGTAGGCGGGATGCCTACCTTTTTCTTTTGCAAAAATCTTTGCTTTGGCCCGTCCCATCATTTGAAGCAATGCCTTTGAACAGCGGAACTCCTTTTTTATAATCACCTGCTTTACGAGGCCAGACTCGACCAATTAAAAGTGAAGGAAGGTTATCGAGAACCCGATGATTTATTTTGCCAAAAAAAGATGGGCTTACATCCATAGGGCTTCATCTATATGGCTAAATTTGCACCTTATATTCAGCACATGGCATTCGACATTGATTTAATTAAAAAGGTATACCAAGACATGCCGGGCAAAATAGCCCGAGCACGCGAAGTATTAAACAAGCCTTTAACCCTTTCCGAAAAGATTTTATATTCTCACTTGTGGGACAATCCGGCAAATGAAGCGCATCAGCGTGGCAATTCGTATGTTGACTTTGCTCCGGATCGAATTGCATGTCAGGATGCCACAGCGCAAATGGCCTTGTTGCAGTTTATGCAAGCGGGTAAATCAAAAGTTGCCGTGCCAACCACGGTTCATTGCGATCATTTAATTCAAGCCAAGATTGGAGCTACGGAAGATTTGCAATCGGCCTTAAATACATCCAACGAAGTTTTTAACTTTTTAGAATCTGTTTCCAATAAATATGGAATTGGGTTTTGGAAACCAGGAGCGGGCATCATACATCAAGTTGTTTTAGAAAACTACGCCTTTCCCGGTGGAATGATGATTGGAACCGATTCGCATACTGTGAATGCCGGTGGATTGGGAATGGTTGCTATTGGAGTTGGTGGAGCGGATGCTGTGGATGTAATGGCTGGAATGCCATGGGAATTAAAATTTCCAAAACTAATAGGGGTAAAACTAACCGGAAAGCTGAGCGGTTGGTCTGCGCCAAAAGATGTTATTTTAAAAGTAGCTGGAATCCTTACCGTTAAGGGTGGAACCGGTTGCATTGTTGAATATTTTGGTGAAGGAGCCAAATCGATGTCGTGCACCGGAAAGGGCACCATTTGCAATATGGGAGCTGAAATTGGAGCAACCACTTCAACCTTTGGCTACGACGAGTCGATGGAGCGATATTTACGCGCTACTGATCGATCGGATGTTGCAGATGCAGCAAACGGCGTTGCAGAACACCTTACAGGTGATGCAGAGGTATATGCCAATCCAGAAAAATACTTTGATCAACTCATTGAAATAAATCTCGACGAATTAAAGCCACACTTAAACGGACCTTTTACTCCAGATTTAGCCACTAAAGTTGGCGAACTCGGCGCTAAGGCAAAAGCCAACGATTGGCCTACCAA
>JBLHHI010000048.1:0-24062 GCA_047614125.1 Bacteroidia bacterium
ATCGCGACCGAATTGCATTTTTGCGCGTTTGCTCTGGAGTTTTTGAACGCAACAAGTTTTATAAACAAGTACGACTGGGTAAAGACGTTCGATTTAGCAATCCTTACAACTTTTTAGCCCAAAATAAAACGGTTATTGAACAGGCATATCCCGGTGATGTGATTGGATTATACGATACCGGAAACTTTAAAATAGGAGATACCCTAACCGAAGGAGAAGAAATGATGTATAAAGGCATCCCCAGCTTTTCTCCCGAAATCTTTAAAGAGGTGATCAACATGGATCCAATGAAATCCAAACAACTTGAAAAAGGCATCGATCAGCTTACGGATGAGGGTGTTGCTCAATTATATCGACAAAACCCGGGGAATCGGAAATACATTGGTGTGGTTGGCGAACTTCAATTTGAAGTAATCCAATATCGATTGGAACATGAATACGGAGCCAAATGTAGATTTGAAGCACTTAACTTTCACAAGGCATGCTGGATGACCGGACCAGATGATAAGATTGATGCTTTTTGTCAGTATCGACCCAAGGAAATTGTTTTGGATAAGGATGGAAAGCGTGTATACTTGTCATCTTCTCCCTTCGTTCTCGACATGGCTCGGCAGAACAATCCAGATGTGACCTTTCATGAAACCTCGGAGTTTAAGGTGTAGGTCTGAAGTTACACTTCCTCAATTACAGCCGAAAGTCCCTTTCTACATAGTGCATCGCAAACAGGCTTTAACTGCTTGCTGCTTCCATGCATTACGGCACATCGGCCTTTATAATGAATGATGATGCTGCATTGCTCTGCTTGTTCAGAAGTGTGATTGCAGTATTTAACCAAACATTTTATCACATGCTCAAAGGTATTTACATCATCGTTGTAAATAACCAATGAAAATCCGGAATCTACCTCTTCAAGAACTGCTACTTCTTCTTCAAGTTCGGTATGAAAGCTTGGCCTAAACATAATTTTCAAATCCAATAAATGGGTTCTTCAGAATTTGAACGTGCAAAGTTCGGAATTTATTAGCTACCAAAAAGGTGAATCTTTTTTTCATCGCCTGCTAAAATGCGCTTGATGTTGGCCCGATGCGTGTATAAAACAAGTGCCGCCGCAAAAACGGCAAAGAGTAAAAAGTTGCGTTCAGTAAACCGATAAAACATATTAACTACCAATGGGAATGCCAATGCCGCAACGATTGATCCAGCAGACACCAAGTTGGTGATGAGTTGTACAAATAAGAATATGGCCACTAAGCTCATGGCAATCAACGGATTAATTGCCAAAATCATTCCGAATAAGGTGGCAATGCCCTTGCCGCCTTTAAAACCAGCAAGAATGGGGAAAAGGTGCCCAATAACGGCAACCAATCCAAAGATAATCTTGTAGGTAATGAGATATTCTCCGTTCGAAAAGTCGGTCATGAAATAGGCCAAGTTTGCCGCAGTAAATCCCTTTACAATATCCAAAAACAAGACTACATAGCCCGATTTTTTTCCTAAAACCCGAAACGTATTCGTAGCGCCCGCACTCTTACTACCGTGCTCACGTATGTCTAATCCATGAAAGCCCTTACTTACCCAAACCGCTGTGGGTATGGATCCAAGAAAGTAAGCGGCAAGTGCTAAAACGATGGTTTCTATTTCCATTTATTTTGCAAAATTATCAATTTTCTCTAGTTCTCTCGATACTTTTACCGGAGAGGCTGGCCGAATGTTATAACCCTTTTGATTAATTTTTCTTGACTTTGCTCGCAAAGCTTCATTAAATTCTTTGTCGGTAGAATACACGTACAAATTACCGCGCTGATATTCAAAATAGAAGTAATCATATTTCGAAATTTCTACGTAAAAAACAAAGCGAGTGCCGCTTCGTTTATTTTCAATGAGCATTCTACTTTTAAAAGCTTTGTTTACTTGGGTGCCATGTACGGCAGCCAATTCAATGGGTTCAACCGAAACGAAGGCGCGCAAAGGTCTGGAGTAAAAGAACTCCATATGATTTATTAAGATGTCTTTATTTATTTCATCAATAAGCTTTAATTCACCGGTTTCATTGAGCTCTTTTAAAACTTTATCGTACTTTTTGGCATCCATTAGTTCAGAAAGCGCTCGGATGGTTCCCTCTCCAGTTGGTTTGGTGGTTGGAGCATCCGCACCGTTTTTCTCAATCACGGCAATCATGCGGTTGTAACATTCATCGGGCAACGCAACCTTGAGTGCGAATAAACAATCAATGGTAAACGTGGTATCATCTTCGTGTTTGGATACTCTTCCTGCCGTTTTTACATTGAAGTTTGGGTTGAGATCTAAGTCAAAGTTTAATAAGCCTTCCGAACTAATTTCTCGACTCGCTTCATTAAATGTAAGAATGTTTCCCTTCGGCGCTCCATTCAACAGCTTATTACTGTCCCCGGTTACAAAGGCATTTTCAATTTCATCGTAAAACATGATGCCTTGGTTGGACGTTACGTCCATATCGGCGTAAACGCCTTTAAAGTTGAAAAATGCCGGATAAATGTTTATGCTGTCGTTTGCCGACAAGCTCATTGTTACATCAATTCCTTTTCGATCTTCATTTTTTGGATCTACCGTGTTGATTATTACATTGTTAGGGTCCTGTCGAGATTGATATCGGAACCATACACTGGGGTAATCGGCAAAGGTGTGTTTGGGTATTACATAGCCATTAAAATTCAAAAATAAGTGACTGCTGTTTAGTTCCACCCCACCTTTAAATCCGATCTTCGGACTAACGGTAAAGTCAACCGAATCCTTAACAAGACTCAGTGCTTGAACCGTGGTATCCAACATCACACGCATCTTATCGAAGAAGATAATTTGTCCAGTTTTGTGTTTGTCTTTATACTCGAGATATCCACTTCCGGTTAAGGCGTATCTGCCCAAAACGTTCAACTTACAATCGTATAACTCATGATATTTGTTGGCGCGCGAGGCGAGTAGTTTGGATTGCTCCAGCGGTCTGATGTAAGCGTCTTTTTCGATAACCACCTTGCCGTTGAAAGGAAAGATGCGTGAGTCGGCTACATCTATGTACGGCACTTCTTCAGCGTAAATGATGCCGTCATTCATATCAAAAAGGGCCTTGGTAGATTGAAACTTCAATCCTTTTTGATCAGGATTTTTTGATAAAAAGGTGTAGAATTCGGGTTTGGATCTTCCCGTTGGCGTCAGCTCAATGGTCTTTTTGTCCATATCCCATTTAAACTCATCTAAGGTGGTAGCAAATTGGTTGTACGGCAAATCGGTTAATTGGCCAACTACATTCGATCGGAAGGTGCCCGTGCGTTCAGTGAAGTCGATGTGACTGCGTACGTTGGTGGATACAAATGATATTTTTCCTGCATCAACATCACCGATGCGAATGTTTGAAGTATCGGCGTCGGTTTTGTCGGGCGAGAATCGCATGTTTTTGGAATACAAGTTCGCATCATCCCAAGCAAGGTCCCCTTTCCCACTTAATTGAAGCGGTGTTTGCATTAGAACGCCCGTAAAGATTTGACCAGACTCGAAAATATCAACTTCATGACCTTTGGTGTTGACATACATCTTGTTTTCTTTGGGAAGCCAGTGTGTACGAACATTTTGAGCAACTACACGTGGGTAGCGCTCGTTGCGTTTTATCGAATATTCGTCAACTTCGGCATTGGTCGAATCGGGCATCATTATAATATTGCTGGAAGAAAGCTTAGCACCCTCATATTCAATGGTTCCCTTTGCTTTAAACCCTTCTTCGCTCATAGATACATCGATGTCAGCATGTCCTTTTCCATCATACATAGGGTATCCTCCTGGCGGATTGGCACGTACAAAGCCCAACGAGTAATCCTTCATAATGGATGCTTCGTATTTAAATTCTGGCAAAATGCCCCCAGAAACGAACGTGCCCGGAAAACGCAGACCTTTAATGGTAAAGTTGTCCATACTATCGATGCTGAAAGGGTCCACTTCAAAGCGAAAGCTGTCTTTTTTATATGCACCTCCATAGATGCTTTTCTTGTCATATGCAATAACCGACGATGCCTGGCTTACAAATCGCGGATATTGTGGGTGATTCACCAGACCGGATTTATTGTTGGCCTTATCGATGTAAATGGTTCCATGAATGTCTCGAAGCACGGATTTGATAGGGATTAGAAAGTTTCCGTTTATGGTATCTGGAAAGAAGATTCGCATTGAATCGATCTTTTCACTGGTTATGGTAAACTTATCGTAGTTGAAGTCGAACCCTTCGCCGTAAAAGTCAAATCGTCCAGCCGTAACACGACCGTCAAATATTAGTCTGCGGTTATTTTTTAGAACCAGATATTGGTTGGCTGGGATGGCAGTTACATTCTGTGAATCGCTAAATCGGAATACGCGCACACCCTCAATTTCCAAGTCGTAATTCACCAAATTTAATATGGCATTGGGATTTTTGCCAATTACCGAGCTAAACCGAATTACGTCGTAATCGGCTAGCTTAAAGTGATAAAGATAGTAGTTAATCAACTTGTCTTTTACTGTAATCTCCTCTGCTTCAATATTGTAGTAGATAAAACCCTCATCTGCAAGCGCTAAAATTTGCGGCAGCAGGTTTTCCTTTTTACTCCCTAGAAAACGCGCATAGCTTTCGAGCTTAAATTTTCTAGATCGCAAGGAAACTTGTAATTTATAGAGCTCAACAATAGGATGGTATCGCATCAAGCCCTTGGTGATTTTTTCAAAATTGAAATCTTTATAAAAGTTCTTAGATTCAAATCGGGCATTATCATCTTCTTGAATCATGTCGAACTCTACCTTGGCACTTTCTAAGGTCCACTTGATACGGTCTATCCACATTTCGATGTTGTGATCGGTGTTGTAAAACGGTGCTTGTTGCAAACCTTTGTTACCACGAGTAATAAGCAATTCTTTGCTCGAACGGTTGAAACTCATAATTACATTGGGGTGATAGATCTGACCGCTGTCAGTATAGATGGTTAATTCCGTTTCGAGCGAACCAATTTTTCCTTCCTGAAATGAAAAATTGGAAGAGCTGGTCGAGAATATTTTTTTACCCTCGTAATAAAACTCAAATGTTGCCTTGTTGTCTTTATCACCAATGCCTTGAATATTATTCCCTTCGATCGAAAACCCGCCGATAAACTTAATGTCGCCGTGAATAAAGCCATTGATAGTGAGATCTTTACGATACGACACAAAGCGTGGGTATGATGCTTTTTCAAAATTGTCGTTATCGCTGTTGAGCGTTCTACTCGAAATTTTATCAGTCAATTTTCCGTCAATCTCTTCATTTAAAACACCTTTGTATTGAAACTTGATATGCTCGATTTCCAACTCCCCGCGATTCATATCAATCTGATACTCTGGCAATTTCGCAAAAGCCTCTGTTTCAGAAATACCAACTCGTTCCCAGCTCAACATTCCCCCTTTTCCCTTCCAAGCCTTCGACATAACATCGAAAACTCCGTAGGTTTCCCGTATCATGATCTTATCGTCGGGGCCATTACAGGTAAGATCTATGTTTTTTAGTTCAATTGAAACAGCCGTTGGTGTAAACTTAAACTGATAATCGGTTTCGCTAAACTTCCAGCTATGAGAGGACGAATGTTGAATGGTATTAGCGGAAAAAACCATATTAGAAGTCTTTAACACTTCCAGAAACATGGTTCGATCGGCTTTGATGAGCTTGTACATGCTGAGGAGCCAAGCGTCAAATTTTTCATACTTAATCATTGAATCTCTGCCGGCCAAGAGGGTGGACATTAATAAATTAAATTCTGGATCAACTTTAAATTTATTCAGTACCATGTACTCGTTCATTCGAATGATCACGCTTTGATGATCTTCGTCGAATAAGCTTACATTCCACGCTTCTTTAAAGGTAACATAGGTGCGGTTTGTTTGTGGACTATTCGCGTCTTTAATGTAAGTGCCCAATTCTTCTATAAAAACTGTGGGCTCCTTACTAAAGCCCCTGTTTTGAGCATAAGAACTTAGTAGAGAAAAACTTACAATAATTGTGCAAATCAAATATTTGACAGGCCCATACCCAGAATGATTATTTTTTTTATGGCAAATCATATGTTTTTGCTCCTAATTTTTTTGGTAGATAATTCCTTCCCAATCGTCTATGGAAATAGTACGTATCGGTGTAAAGTTAAGTTTCACCACCAATGCGTCAACTTCCTCCAAATCGAAATTTAAAAAACCAGCAAGAATCAAATATCCTTTTGTTGATACTACTTTGGCCAGGTGAGGTAAGAGCTGCATGTTGATGTTTTTGGTAATGTTCGATAAAACCACCTCAAATTCGGTTGGAGGTATGGCATCAGAACTTCCCGATAAGAACTTAACGTTGTTCACGTGGTTATATTTCGCATTTTCGAGTGCGTTCTCCACACATTTTGGATCATTGTCAATCCCAATCACTGCAGATGCTCCAAGCATGGACGCGAAAAAACTCAAGACGCCCGTGCCCATTCCCATGTCCAACACTTTTTTGTTGTTAAAATCTAAGGTCAGCATTAAACGCATTACCAGCTTCGTTGTGGCATGGTGCCCGGTTCCGAACGACATTTTCGGATCGATAACAACCTGATAATCAAATGAATCATCTTGTTTGTGGAAAGGTGACCGAACCAAAACTCTTGTGTCGATGGCAACAGGATCATAGTTTTTCTCCCATTCTTCATTCCAGTTTTTCTCTTCCAAAACGTTCTTAGAAAAAGAATTTTCCATGCCGTAGCGCATCAACGTATCATAAGTCTCCTTATGCTTAAAACGTTCTTCTGGAATGTAAGCCTGAATTTCAGAACCTTGGTCCCAAATTCCTTCAAATCCAAGGTTATCCAATTCGGCCATGATGATTTCCTTTAACTCATCGAGCACAGGAATGGATATTTCTAAGTATCGCATATTTTTCGAAATGCAATAATACATCGCACCAACGAATAAGAATTGTCAATGTGAATAACGTAGGTGGTTTTGGGGAAGCCTTTTCTACTCTATAATGAGCTTTACTTGCGTCAGCTGCTCGTTGCTTTGAAACAACAAAGTATATAATCCACCGGAAAGCACTAATTCTTGGAGGTTTAGTTCGGTACTTTCTCCATCCAACATCCAGCTTTCGACCGTTCTACCCAACGGATCCATTAACGACACTGTGGCATTTGTTTCCAGCACTTTGTGCTCAATAATAAGCCGTGAACTTGCCGGATTAGGATACACCTTGATGCCAGCCGCGTGTATGGTTGCAACGCCAACGGTATTCAAGTTTATTTCACGTACAAAGGTATCTGCACACCCAAATGGAGTGATAACAATTAAGGTAACCGTATAATCGCCATCCTTACTGTACGGATGTTTAACATCAGTTCCCTGCAAGGTATCGCTTCCGTCGCCAAAGGTCCAGACGTATTTTCCTTGTCCTATTAAGCGGGAAGCTAAAGTGATGGTTCTCCAGTCCAATTGATAATCGAAGGTTGCTTCAGGCATGAGTAGCCATTTAACATCATGTTTTCTTGGTTGTGTAATACATCCTCTGTTATTTATTGTCAGAAAATAGGTTCGATCTTTGTCAATTGGGGTGGATGGAAAGGTTGCGCCCATGTGGAGCAAGGTCGTTTTATCTGCCGCATACCATTGAATGGTTCCAACATCTGCAGTGGTGGTCAAATTTGGAGTGGCACCATCGCAAGCTTGTTTGTCCATGGTTTCGGTTCCAAACTTGCCAAAGGGAATGGCCTCAAGCACAAAACGGTGCAAGCTTGTATCGGTACAAGCTCCTTCGAAGGGCTGTAAAAAGAAGGTATCGGATTTTCCAACCACTTTAAAGGTTCTCAAATTACCGGTATAGTCTATCGTAGACGCGTTTTTGTCGGTATACCAGTTTAAGTCACCGGTTAAATACGAATGATCAAAGACCAACGAATCTCCTTCGCAAACGGAAACATCTTTCAAGTTTAACAGCTTGTTGAAGTGATGAACATCAATTTTTATGGGCAAACGAGAACTGGCGCATTTTCCGTCGAAGGCATCTACATAAACCGCTTGAGATCCTCGTGTTGTTGGGGTAAACACATAACTTGTTCCACTTGCCACCGAGCTGCCGCCAGCGGCAACAGTAAACCAACGCAAAGTATTTGCCGATGTGGCACTTACAGTAATAGAACCTTCTAATAAACATAGGGTTGTATCGTTGCTAACTATGGGTTCAGCAGGAGCAAAATCGTTGCTAACAAAGGCCGTTGCGCGAGTTCTTCCAGGTAAAACACAATTGCCATTTTGAGCCTGGGCAAAGAATGACGTATCTCGAACCAGTGGGCCAATTTTATGAACATTGCCTATGTATACCGGTGTAAACGATATTGAGTCTTCATACCACCGAACGGTTCCTACATCCGGCGTTGCTAAAAGGTTGGCCACTGAATTTAAACAAATTGAATCATCGAGCACGGTTAAACCGGTTGGTGTGGTTGAAACTTCTATGATGTGCCGTTTGGTAAGTGCGGTAGTGCATCCACTGTTAACGGCGTTAACGCGAACGGTATCGTTCTGGTACAACATTTTACTCGTATAGCGTTGCCCTTTTAAAAATGGCACAGAATCGTTGGTTACGGTGAACCACTGAATAGTACCACTTCCTTTAACATCTACGGTTGCCGTGTTTCCAGAACATATTTTTGAGTCTCCAAAGATTTGAACTTCATCGGGTTGAAAAGAGAGTGATTTTATGGCCGTATCGATGCAAGAAAAACCCCCACGATATCCGTAGATTGTGCTAATCAAACGAACGTCGAAGTTGGTTGGCGAGTTGTATTTCCATGCCCCATCTATGCTGTTGTAATTCAAGGTGGATAGATAGTTCCAACGATGACAATATTGTTCTAAGCCATAAAACGTATATCGATTGTATTGCATGTTACTGTAGAAAGGGGAGGATTGATTTGCGAATTTTACGGTGTCTTGGAATTTATAGCAATCTTTAAAGTCGAAATCATTGAACACCTTATAAGTCACATGGGGCTCGAGTGCAACATCGCAATCGAGTTGAGTTCCACCAATGTTTAAATCAAGAAAATTATACCATCGGCCACCAATGGATCCACAACCTAAGTTTTCTCCAAGTCCATCGCCGTTGTTATACGAGTTGCAAACCACTCCAACCCGATTGGAGTCTCTGGATGTAACGGTAAGGATGTACGCTTTATCCATGGTATACGGAGTCCAACTGGCGCGAAACATAATGCTCGCCAAGGTTCCAGTGCCAAAGGTTGAATCAACATATAGGGTATCCGACCGAAGAGCGTTTCCATATGGCAAGCTATCCGCTCCAGCTTCATACAATTGGCAGTACACTTCCACAACGTGTGAAGTTCCCATGGTTTGCCAAGCATAAAAATCAAATCCACTTACAGTTACATCTCCCGGTGCATCAAAATATTGCCCGAGACGATATCCATCCGACATGTTTATGGCCACCAGTTGACTGGCTTTATAGCGTGCATAATCGAGCGTATCTTGTCCACATTGTTTGTTACTTCCTGCTGATTTTTTACCCAACGACCCCGATTTTGAATAATTTATGTTATACAAGTTGTCAACCAAAGAAACTCCAGGTGAGGTCATCTGAGCTTGAGAAACAATGCCAAAAAATGTAAAAGAAACAACAGTGAGGATAATGCGTAAAGTCTTGTGGTTCATAGGCGCAATGCGAAAGGCGTAAATATACAATAATTAGTTATTTGCTATTTTCAGCAGAGTGTAAGGAATTGGGGCTCTTTCTTCGAGCTGAAACACGGGGTAATTCATGGCAATGATTGCCCTTTATAACATTTCATTGAATTATAACTTTTGTCATTACTTTGGGTTTTAGCCTTCACCCAAAGAGCAGAAAATTAAAGATTAAATAAAAACTTATATTATAAACTACCGTGTACATCCAACAAAAAAAAGGCTTAACCATTGCTAGTTAAGCCTTTAAAGAGGTCTCGAGCGGATTTGAACCGCTGTACGAGCTTTTGCAGAGCTCTGCCTAACCGCTCGGCCACGAGACCATTGTGTTTTTAAGAACCGCAAAACTAAGGTTTTGTTTTATTCTAACAATTGAAATTTCAAAGATTAATAAAAACTGACTTTTTTTAAACGTTCATAACCCTCCAATAAATCAAAATTATGCAGAGGAACGTATGTTTGCAGCTCGCACCGAATAATGTGCATTTGTTAAAACAACTATGTCTTTTACATCCTTTCTAGCCCAACGTGTGGCCAATCTTGCTCGAAGAAAAATTCAGGCAAATGCTCAAGAGGCCCTATTAAATCAGGCTGCCACCATGCACGAACTGGTGGCCGTGGCTAAAAATACTGCTTTTGGATTTGATAAAGATTTTGATGCAATTACCTATTATGAATCGTTCAAAAGCAAGGTGCCAGTCAACGATTACGAAGGAACCAAATCATACTTTGATCGCATAGCCAATGGTGAAGAAAATGTTTGCTGGCCTGGTAAACCGCTTTACTTAGCAAAAACCTCGGGTACCACTTCCGGAACGAAATACATACCCATTACAAAAGACTCCATTGGAAACCACATTAACTCGGCTCGAAATGCATTGTTGGAATACATTGCACTATCCAAAAAACCGCATTTCATCAACGGAAAGGTTATGTTTCTTTCGGGCAGTCCTACGCTCGATAAAAAAGCTGGGATCTTTACCGGCCGACTTTCAGGCATATCCAACCACCACATTCCCAGCTACTTAAAGGGAAAACAAATGCCAACTTGGGAAACCAATTGCATTGAAGACTGGGAAGAAAAAGTCCGCAAAATTGCAGAAGAAACCCATGGTGCAGACTTGCGTTTGATCAGCGGCATACCACCGTGGGTGCAAATGTATTTCGACTTAATACAGGAGAAGTCAAATGGGCAGACTATGTTAGAAGTATTTCCAAACCTCCAACTCTTTGTGTATGGCGGCGTAAACTTCGAACCCTATAAACAAAAACTCTTTCAAAGCATTGGTCGCGAAATTGATTCCATCGAAACCTATCCGGCATCCGAAGGATTTATTGCGTATCAAGATGATTATCGCTCTCCAGGTCTGCGTCTTTTAACGGAAGATGGAATCTTCTTTGAATTTATTAAGGCCGATGAATACCACAATGAAGATCCAACACGAGTTTGGCTTAAAGATGTCCAGCTAAACGTTAATTATGCTGTTATTATTAATTCGAACGCCGGATTATGGGGCTACAGCATTGGCGATACGGTTAAATTCAGTTCTCTAAATCCATACAAACTCTTGGTTACAGGGCGCATAAAACACTTCATTTCTGCCTTTGGAGAGCATGTAATTGGTGAAGAAGTAGAGCATGCGTTAATGACAACCTTAAAAGAAACGAACTACAAGATCATCGAGTTTACGGTGGCTCCGCAAGTAAGTCCAGCCAACGGCCTGCCGTATCACGAATGGTTTATATCGTTCGAAAATGTTCCTGAAGCGGCTGATTTAGAATTGCTTGCTCAAAAAATAGATCGTGCCTTGCAGACTAAGAACAGCTATTATAAAGACTTAATTACCGGCAGCGTGTTGCGCACGTTGGTAATTACGCCCTTACAATCCAACGCATTTATAGAATACATGAAAGAGGAAGGAAAGTTGGGAGGACAGAACAAAGTTCCGAGACTGGCAAATGATCGAAAAATTGCCGATCGCATTGCGCACTATTCCATTCGTCTATAATAGGGAACAATACATCACAACATCTTCGACAACTTGCAACTTGGGCGTGCGGAAAACGTTATTTTTGCGGCCTTGTAAGTCAATAACAGAACAAGATTTTTTATGGATATAGTAATTATGGTTGCCCAATTAATATTGGCACTGGCAATATTGGTTTCTTTACACGAATGGGGACATTATATAACGGCTCGATCGTTCGGCATTCGCGTAGAAAAGTTCTACATCTTTTTTGATGCATGGGGCAAAAAGATTTTTAGCAAAAAAATAAATGGCACCGAATGGGGCATTGGTTGGTTGCCTTTGGGTGGGTATGTTAAAATATCCGGCATGATCGATGAGAGCTTAGACAAAGACCAAATGGGCACAGCTCCGGAGGCACATGAATTTAGATCAAAGCCAGCGTGGCAGCGTCTCATCGTAATGATAGGCGGTGTTACCGTTAACTTAATTCTTGGCTTTTTAATCTTTGCCATGATGCTGTTTTACTACGGCGATGAATACATCCCGAATTCTGCCGTTGTGAACGGAAGCGGGATTTCACTTACCGAAATTGGCAAGAAAACCGAGCTTCATAACGGAGATAAGGTTGTTAGAGTGAACGGCGATACCGTTGTTAAATTTAAAGACCTTACCAGTCCCGACTACCTAATGGCAGAACACCTCAGCTACACGGTTCTTCGGAATGGGAGTGAGCTTGAAATTGCCATTCCCGATTCGATTGGCAAACAAATTAAGGAAAGCAAGGGCATGCCTTTGTTCAGTTATCGATACGAACCAATTGTATTAAAAGTTCAGAAAAAGAGCAATGCTTCAAAAGGTGGTTTAAAGAAGGATGATCGGGTGGTTGGAGTAGATACCCTTGATGTTCAATACTTTGACGAGTTAACGGACATTCTTCAAACTAAAAAATCTCAGAGCATAAGCTTGGCCGTATTGCGAGAAGGAAAGCGCATGAATTTGCCAATGGATGTAACAGCAGAAGGCACCCTAGGCTTCGAATTGAATTCGGAATTGGCCTATGGAGATAAAACGGTAAAAGTGGCCTACGGCTTCTTCGAATCGTTTCCAGCAGGGGTAAACAAGGGAATGAACATCTTGCTTACTCAAATCAAAGGCTTTGGTCAGTTAATAACCGGCAAGATAAATCCCGCTAAATCCGTAATGGGTCCAATACAGATGACAAAGTTGTTTGGAGCCGATTGGGATTGGAAAAATTTTTGGCGGATAACCGGCGTTTTGTCCCTCATCTTAGCCTTTATGAATTTATTGCCAATTCCGGCGTTGGATGGTGGTCACGTTGTTTTCCTCTTATTGGAAATGATTACAGGTAAGCCGCTTTCCGAAAAGGTGATGTATGTGTTCCAAATCATTGGTATGATTATTTTGTTTGGGTTGATGGCCTTTGTTTTTGGAGTGGACATATTCTCCATCTTTACCGGGAATTAGCGCCTCAGCGATGGCTCAAAACCACTTTGAACACTTTGGTTTACCCATTTCTTTTCAATTGGATTTGGATGCATTGCGAAAGGCATTTCTGCGCATTACGCGCACCTCTCATCCAGATTTCTTTGCTGGCGATGAAAAGGAATACGATGCTGCCCTAGTGCGATCATCGTATAACAACTTGGCTAACAAGGTGTTATACGATGAACGTATGAGAATTGCCTATGTGTTGGAGCTAAAAGGCGTTGGGGTGGGACAAGATGATAAACTGGATCCGATGTTTTTAATGGAAATGATGGATTGGAACGACCGCATTGAAGAAGTGGAACAAAGCACCGATGGTGCTGATACAAAGGCACTTCAGCGCGACTTTAACGACATGATGTTGGAGTTTACTCAAGAATTGCACGAGGCCATGAAGCGGTGCGATGAAGCAGAAAATGAAGCGGCCTTGTTGGAGATAAAAAATATTTATTTAAAGCAGAAATATCTATTGCGATTAAACGAATCAATAAATACATTTGCACCACATTAAAAGTAGGAGGGAATGACCCTCTAAATTAACGCCCAGATGGCGGAATTGGTAGACGCGTTGGTCTCAAACACCAATGCCGCAAGGCGTGCCGGTTCGAGCCCGGCTCTGGGTACTTCACACAAACAATACCCTCGTAGATATGGTGTCTGCGGGGTATTTGTGTTTATAGGGGGGGAATGGTTTAACTCCCCAAAGCGTCATTCAGAGGCCTCTACCTTCGTTCTAAAATTCATTGAATTGAGTTTGTGCATTGCTTGAAAGGTACAATTTAGAGACGAAGCGGATTGAAGAATGGCTGCATCAACTTTAAAATATGATTGTGAAAGGAAAATTATACTGACCAGCAAAAAGACCAAGCGTCCACCCATAAAGCATACCTTTGCATATAGAAAATGCCAAGAATAATTGCCATAGATTACGGGTCGAGACGGGTTGGCTTTGCCGCAACAGACCCTATGCAACTCATTGCCAGCCCGCTTACAACGATTACTCAAAGTGAGTCGCTCGATTTCTTAGTGGAGTATTGCAAACGAGAACTCGTTGAAACGGTTGTGGTTGGACAGCCGCACCGATGGAGCGGTGAAACGTCCTTTATAGAAGGTGATATTCTCAAATTCATTCTAGCCATCGAAAAGGCTTTGCCTTTGGTTAAAATTGTTCGAATAGATGAGCGATTTACAAGTAAATTGGCGGCTAGAGCATTGATTGATAGCGGATTGGGCAAGAAAAAGCGCAAAGACAAAAGCCTCTTGGATTCTACAAGTGCTGCCTTAATTTTGCAATCTTATTTGGCACAGCAATAACACTCATGATTTTACCCATTCGAGCTTATGGCGATCCGGTTTTACGCAAAGCATGCGACGAGATCGATCCACAATATCCCAACCTAAAAACATTATTGGAAAATATGTTTGAAACCATGGATGAATCGAATGGTGTTGGCCTAGCAGCACCTCAAATTGGATTGAACATCCGACTGTTTATCATCGACAGTACCGCCATGTACGATAACGAAAAAGATGGGTTGCGTACCGTTTTTATCAATCCAATTATTACCGAAGAAAGCGGCAAAGCTTGGGCCTTCGAAGAAGGTTGTTTAAGCATACCAAATATTCGCGAAAATGTGAATCGTGAGCCGAAAATAAAAATCACCTACTACGACGAAAACTTTGCGAAACACCAGGCCGAGTTTAACGGCATGACCGCCCGTGTTATCCAACACGAATGCGACCACATTGAAGGAGTTCTATTTATTGATCACCTTTCTGCACTCAAGCGAAAGTTAATGAAGGGCAAGCTCACCGACATCTCTAAGGGCAACGTCAGCGTTGATTATAGGATGAGGTTTCCTAAGAGATAAGCCATGCAGATCTACAGCCTCTTCCGAGCCATCCGGCCCTTGAACCTGGTAATGGTTGCGGTTGGACAAGTGCTCACCTTTTATTTCTTATACTTCGAAGCTGATCCTCAAGACCTCTTGCACAAACCGCTCTGGGCTCTTGTAATTGCAACACTTTGCATTGCAGCGGCCGGGAACGTTGTGAACGACCTCTTGGACCGTGGTGCTGACTTAATTAATAAACCCCATAAAAATGTTTTCCAAAACGGATCGCCGCGGCGATGGGGGTGGGGGTTCTATGTACTATTAAATGGTATGGGATTGTATCTGGCCTTTTTACTTTCCATTCAATTCTTTTTAATATTTACCATCATTGCAATCCTCCTTTTGTGGTATTCACATTATTTGAAAGGGCTTCCATTGGTGGGGAATATACTTGTCTCCTTAATTGCTGGGTATAGCATATTAGTCGTTTATCAATTCTTTTCGGTTCAAACACCAAGCTTGGTTTATGCTTACGCCGGATTTGCCTTTTTGTTTACGCTGCTGCGCGAGCTGGTAAAGGACATTCAAGATGCAGAAGGAGATCAAGAGGTAGGCTATTTTACGCTTCCAGTACGAATTGGAACAACCAGAAGTTTATCGGTTTTTAAAGGTTTACTCATTTTTACGTTGGTGGCCTTTGTGCAAATACAGATTGAGCTTGTCCAAACGTATTTCCAAGCTCCACTGCAATGGATATTTATTGCTTACTTATTGATTTGTGTTGTAGCTCCAATGTTTTACGTTTTATACTTGGTTGTTGTAAAACCCAAAGAGGTGGACTTTTCAGAGCTGAGCTGGATGATTAAGTACATTCTGGCAACCGGAATTCTTTCGATGATGTTTTACTAAGAAGTTGTTATCATCAGGATGAATCTTCGCTATATCTTCTCCAAAAGGAATAATAAAATTGAAAGAATTGTTCTAATCGAAGATGGCTTCACAGTCATTTCGTCTGCGGGAAATGCGCACATTAAATGGTATGAGATAAATAAACTTACTGGCTTCAAAATGGATCGATTTACTGTAGATGATATTTGCCTTGAAGTTGAATCTACAAATTATACAACAGTTTTAACCGAGGAATATGAGGGTTGGGGAGTGTTTATGGAACAATTGTTAAACAATTTTCCTGAAGTTGATAAAAATTGGGAAGGCATTATTATGCAACCTCCATTTAAGAGAAACGAATCAATACTGTTTGAAAAGAAGAAAAAAACGCCAGTTAAAAAAGGCAATGCTTAAAACATAGTCGAATTGGCATAGCCCAACCATTATTTCTATTCCTTTGGATAATAGCGGGTTCGTAGCTTCTGAGCAACCAAAACCAATAGGATCAGTGCGGGTACTTCAACCAGCGGACCGATCACGCCAACAAAGGCTTGTCCAGAGTTTATGCCGAACACACCAATCGCCACGGCAATGGCCAGCTCAAAATTATTTCCTGCAGCCGTAAATGCTATGGCTGCATTCTTATCGTATTCGGCACCAACCGATTTGCTGATGAAAAAACCAATGAGAAACATAACTACAAAGTATATTAATAATGGAATGGCAATGAGCAATACATCGAATGGCAGTTCTACAATGTGCTCACCTTTTAATGAAAACATAACCAAGATGGTAAATAGCAGAGCGTAGAGTGTAAATGGTCCAATTTTGGGTAAGAAAACTTCGGTGTACCATTGTTCGCCTTTGCGTTTAACCAAAATAATCCGACTTAAAAATCCAGCAAGAAAAGGAATGCCAAGGTAGATTAAAACACTCTCGGCAATGGTGGATATTGATATGTCGACGATGGCGCCATCAAAGCCAAAGTAGGGGGGAAGCACCGTGATGAATAACCAAGCATAAAAGCTGTAGGCAAAAACTTGAAAAACGCTATTAAGAGCCACAAGTCCAGCGCCATATTCGCTGCTACCATCGGCTAAGTCGTTCCAAACCAGCACCATAGCAATGCATCGGGCTAAACCAATAAGGATCAGACCAACCATGTAATCTGGATGATCTTGCAAAAAAACCAAGGCTAAAACAAACATCAAAATTGGACCAATAACCCAATTTAATAACAGAGAAACGGATAAGATTTTTACGTTTCTAAACACCTTCGGCAAAAGCCTATAATCTACTTTAGCCAAGGGCGGGTACATCATTACTATTAGTCCAATGGCAATCGGGATGTTGGTGGTTCCAACATTAAACCGCGTTGTGAATTCAGCAATGGATGGAAAGATGAACCCCAAAGCCACTCCTATGGCCATGGCCAGGAATATCCAAAGTGTTAAATATCTGCTTAAAAAATCAAGTTTTTTCACAGGCGCAATTTACTCCGTTGAACGAACTTTTGAGAATACGTACATCATTTCTGAAGCAATTTGTTTGGAACGTTCTGCATACACTTCACGCGTGTTGAGTTGACCATCTGAGTGCTTTGGATCCACGTATGGAAGTGATATTCGGGTGGCATTTGGAATGTGTGGACAATGGGCATCCGCATGATTACACGTCATCACGGCTGCAAAGTTTGTACTAGCATTTTGAGGATCATCGTAGGTTTTAGAAAACAAAAGCAATGGTTTCAAATCATCGGTTAAGCTTACATGGTGCAAAGAATTGCTCAAATCGGGTTGTTGGATGGATAGGATAAGGCCGGCATCTCGAAGTACTTCCACAATCATTGGGTAGACTGCTGTGATTTCAGTTCCGCCCGAATAACACTCCGCCGGGATGCCAAATTGATTGGATGCAACGTAAGCCCAAACCTGTGCCAACTGACTCCTTCTGGAATTGTGGGTGCAAATGAAGTTGAGCGCAACCACTTCATTTGCGTCAACACATTGCTGGATGTAACGGATGAGATCATCAAGCAACTTTCTACGATCTTCTTTGATGTCATTGAATTTTAGCTTGGATAGGTAGTTTTCCAAGTCGGCGTTATTGATCCTCATTTGTTGGATTTTCAATTAACAACATCCACCGCCTGGGGTACAGCAAGCCGATGCTTCTGAAATGTTGGATAATTCCAGCTTTTGCTTTAATAATTCAGGTGCGATGCCGCAGGCATCAGAAGCTAAACATGTTGTTTGCGTTGGAATCATTTGAAATTCTACACCGTTAAATCCAACGTCGTAGCGTTCTATAGAATTACCTTGAAATTCAACCTGTACCGTTGTTTCTTCGTTTATATTGAGTTTGTTTTCACCAATCTCAAAAATCTGTTGGAGTTTTTTTGGTGTCAAACGATGATCAACATCATTGGCGTGCCACAGTTGTAAAAGAACGGTTCGCTCTGTGCGCAGTACTCCACCGCAATCGATGAAGGTTTTTGAAACATCGGCAATCTCTGTAATGTGAAAATGTGCTGGAACAAATGAATTGTTGGGCATTCTAAATCGAAGCTCGTATAGTTCATTTACGTGTTGTTTAAATTCTTGTACGTTCATATTCTTATTTTTTATAGGTGTTTGAGTTAGCAACAATTGGGGTTGCAGCAATTTGTAAATTTTCTAAAAAATGAAGCAAAAGTGGTTTCATACTTGCGCCAAACATCGTGATTGATGCAATAATTGATGGAAGTGCCTTCAATGGTACCTTGTATGATACCGATGTTCTTTAGTTCTTTAAGGTGCTGACTAATAGTGGGTTGTGCCAAACCTAATTCGGCTACCAAATCTCCATTAACACATGCCTGCGCCTGTATTAAGTATTGTATGATGGCCACACGAGCGGGGTGAGCGAGCACCTTAGCCATGGATGCCAATGCATTTTGTTCTTCGGTAAATAAATCTGTTTTGGATAATCCCATAACGTGATATTGTGGTACAAAGATATACATTAATCGTAATATTGCAATATTGCGATTAAATAAAAAATGCAAAATGATTGAGACGGTAGAACTGGGGATGATAAATGAAAGATGCGGTGGGTTTTAACTTCTGTATGGCTGCAAAATATCAAACCAAGCATCGATTGTTTTGGCTACCACGATTCCATTGAAATTGAACCTGAAATGAATTCAGATTGACACTATGGACATTGAGCCTTTCAACTTCATCTTAAACTTATACTTAAAAAGGGATTACTCGCTTCGTCCTTCTTCGCTTCGCTACGAAGGACAAGCTCGTGATCCCAAAGAGGGAGGCTTCAAAACAAAAAAAAGCCTTTTGCTGCGCCTCCAGATTGGATGGCCGCATATTATGAAACATGCATCGATTGACTTTATTACCACGATTCCCTTGAAATTGAACCTGAAATGAATTCAGATTGACACTATGGACATTGCGCCTTTCAACTTCAACTTCCGCTTATACTTGAAAAGGGATTACTCGCTTCGTCCTTCTTCGCTTCGCTACGAAGGACAAGCTCGTGATCCCAAAGAGGGAGGCTTCAAAACAAAAAAAAGCCTTTTGCTGCGCAAATTGGGCTTTTTATTTTCTTCTCCTCGCTTGATCGCAAGCGCTCAGACTCGTCGAGAAAATAAAAAGCCCCGCTTTCAGCGAGGCTTTTTATGTTTTGGCGGAGAAAGAGGGATTCGAACCCCCGGAGGTGTGACCCTCAACAGTTTTCAAGACTGCCGCATTCGACCGCTCTGCCATTTCTCCTGTTAAGGCGCCGCAAAAATAGCGGTTTGTATACGCTGCGCAAATTAATTTTTAATAATTTCTGCACTGTCTTCAACCCCTGTCAATAGGGCATCTGCACGGTCTATGCTCGAATTCAATTCAAATCCAACAAGCAAAACAATGCAGTTGAAATAGATTACCAACATTAAGACTAAGATTGTGCCTATAGAACCGTATAATTTATTGTAAGAATTGAAATTGTTCACGTAAAATGAAAAACCAACAGTAGTAATGAGCGATAAAATTGTTGCCAGTGTTGAGCCTGGACTGAAAAACTTCCACTCCGCCAACTTGGCGCTGCCATAATAATATAGGGTGGAAAAAACGATGTAGATAAGAATGAACAAGGACAAGTATTGAAATATTTGCAACATCCAATAGTTTAATCGAACGCTCACCCAATCTTTATCGCTCATCCAACCAATGGAAAGGTTAACATAAGTGATAACCGTAATGATGGTCAAAAATATCATTACCACCAATACGGTTAACCAAATCGATCGCCATCGCGCAGCATACCAAGAGCGTTTTTCTTTAACTGGTATGTATTTGTTAAAGGCAACCATGAGGCTGTTAAAAGCATTGCTACTGAAATACAAGGCAAATACAAAGCCGAAGGATAACAAGCTTAAGTTTTGATGATTTAATATATCGTCGATGGTGGTGAGCAATACTTGAAAAGCATTGTCGGGCAAGAGCGACTCAATGTTTAATAAGATTTGATCGTGAAAGTCTTTGATGGGTATGTAGGCAATAAGCGTGAATAAAAAGATGATCGATGGAAAGAGTGCCAAAAAGAAGTTAAAGGCCAACGATGAAGCCCGCAACATCAAATCCTCATCAAAGAGCGAATTGAAAAAAAACTTGCCAACGTGATACACCGACCTTCCCCTAAATCCGGGTATTGTAATGTTTTCTAATACCTTTCGAAGAAGGATTAGTCTACATTTGAACCAGGTTTCGAGCTGTTTTATTCTGTGCAATTTGTGTTGGGTCGACTTCTTCCTTCAAAGCAACGCAATTTTTCTCAATTCCATTGCAAATGATTTTGTACGGTTGCTGTGGATCTTCACCTATTTTTTGTCACCAATTTGCTCAAAATTCTGATGTATTACAAGGGGTTTGATGCATTAATAATTTAACGTTGGGATGTGCATAATAACAACTCATTGTGGCTACTTTTGCGCCAAATAAGGAATGATGAATCAAAAACATAATTTTTCTGCTGGTCCGGCCATTCTGCCAACGGAATCAATAAATGCCGGAATTGAAGCGCTTTCGAATTTTGAAGGAACGGGATTATCTATTTTGGAGGTATCGCACAGGGGTAAGGAGTTTGTGAACATCATGAGCGAAGCAAAAAAAATTGTTCTTGAGCTTCTAAAGCTTGATGATAGATACGAAGTGCTGTATTTGCAAGGAGGCGCAAGCACTCAATTTTTGATGGTTGCCATGAACTTGCTCAATAAAAAAGCAGTATATGTCGATACTGGAACGTGGTCATCCAAGGCCATTAAGGAAGCAAAACTATTTGGTGATGTGGAGGTTATTGCATCCAGTGCTGACAAAAAATACACCTACATACCTACCATTAACAATGTTCCTAAAGATGCTGATTATCTTCACTTTACAAGCAACAATACCATATATGGAACTCAGTTCCAAAACTTCCCAACGAGTTCCATTCCCTTGGTTTGCGATATGAGTTCCGACATATTTAGTCGTGAATTTGACGCTTCGGCTTTTGATTTGATCTACGCCGGCGCTCAAAAAAACTTGGGTCCAGCTGGAGCAACCTTGGTGATTATTAAAAAGGAAATTCTCGGAAAGGTGGAACGAAAAATACCTACCATCCTAAATTATCAAACGCACATCGACAAAGAGTCCATGTTCAACACCCCTCCAGTATTTTCGGTTTTTGTGGTGTACCAAACCTTGAAATGGATTAAAAAAATCGGAATAGCTGAAATTGAACGAAGAAACAACGCAAAGGCTGGAGCGGTTTATGCAGAAATTGACCGCAACCCATTATTTATTGGTGCAGTTAATAAAGCAGATCGGAGCAAGATGAATGTTACCTTCTTATTAAACGACGAAACGAAGTCGGAGGCATTTCTTAAAGCATGCTCCGAAGCGAATATTAGTGGATTAAAGGGGCATCGTTCTGTAGGTGGATTTCGAGCGTCGTTGTACAATGCCTTACCCATAGAAAGTGTAAACGTCTTGGTGGGCGTGATGAAAAATTTTAAGTAGAATGATGAAAATACTCGCAAACGATGGCATAGATGCCAAAGGAAAAGAAATACTGGAACAAGCTGGCTTTGAAGTACATACTGACTTCATTCCTGCCGACGAATTGATGGAGCGCATAAACGATTATGTTGCGCTTATTGTTCGAAGTGCCACCAAAGTTCGAAAACCTCTTTTGGATAAAATGACCAATACTAAGCTGGTTTTACGCGCAGGTGTTGGCCTGGATAACATAGATTTAGACTATGCCAAGCAATGTGGTGTAACCGTTCAAAACACCCCAGCGGCTTCTTCAAATAGCGTAGCCGAGTTGGTAATGGCGCACATGTTAAGCTGTGCCCGTTGTTTGAGTTTCACCAACCGGGAAATGCCGGAACACGGTGCTACCAACTTTAAGGAGCTGAAAAAAAGCACCTCGAATGGGATAGAGCTCAACGGAAAAACCTTGGGCATAATTGGCATGGGAAGAATTGGAAGAGAAACGGCACGAATGGCCATGGGTTTAGGAATGAATGTAATTGCTTTTGACGCCTTTATAAAAGAGGCAGAAGTTGAATTGTCCTTTCATAAATCTTTGAAAATTAGCAATGTAAAAGTGATGTTGAGGTCAATTTCTAAAGAAGAAGTTCTTCGAAACGCCGACTTTATTTCGTTGCACATTCCAGGAGGGGGGACAACGGTTATTGGCAAAGACGAACTGGCAATTATGAAACCTGGAGCCTGTCTAATTAATTGTGCTCGGGGTGGAGTGGTAGATGAGGTGGCTTTGAATGAAGCATTAAATACCAAACACTTATCATCGGCAGCCTTAGATGTATTTGAGACAGAACCTCCGGTTTATTTGGACATATTAAAGCATGATAACATTTCGCTTTCTCCACATATTGGGGCGTCTACAGTTGAAGCGCAAGAGCGAATTGGTGAAGAATTGGCCAGCCACATCATAACTTTTTTTAAGTCATAACGCAGAATAACGATTCGTATTAAACTTGCCACGTCTTAGTCCTTTTTCGGCATTTCGCCCTGAACCAAGCTTGGCGAATTCAGTATCTGCTTCTGCCACCGATTTTGCGTCGGAAGCGGAGATGATTCTTGATTTAAAAGCCAATCCTGATTCATACCTTTATGTAACCAAATCGCACCTCATTCTTGCGGATGTTACGAATGATCCCAAGTCGATGTTTCCCTTTGCGGCCAATTTTATCAACCGCTTAAAAGAGGAAGGAAAACTTGTCCAAGACCAAAACGATTCATATTACATTTATCGACAAACCCTAAATGGAGAATCCCATACTGGCATAGTTGGTTTGTGTGATATGATTGATTATCAGGAGGATAGAATAAAAAAACACGAACTTACTAAGCCAGAACGCGAGTACTTCATTTCCAACTTAATTAAAACTACCAACACGATTGGAGAACCTTTGCTCATGTCTCATACGCATAAGCAATCATTGGAAGATTTGCTTCGAATAATGATTATTCCCGACCCAGATTTGAGCTTTGATTCGCACAATTGCCATCATCAAATATGGGCAATCAATGAGCCAGAAAACTTGGAGAAAATTGCCTTTGAAATGGAAAGCATTTCTGATTATTACATCATGGATGGTCATCATAGGGCCGCAAGTGCAAACAATATTTACCAGTCAGATCCTTCAGAAAAAAATAGATATGTTCTTTCATTGGTTTTGGATGCGAATCAATTAAAGATTAAACCCTTTCACCGCTTTATCGAAGGCTGTTCGCTGCCACACGAACAACTGATGGAAAAGTTGGCATTGAACTTCGAAATTACAGAAACCAAAGATTATGTTCTTCATCCTGAGCAACAAGGTGATTTCGTTTTGAAATGTTGCAGGGGAGATTTCTACTTAACAACAAAAAAGGAGATGAAGGGCCTGGATGTAAGTATTTTAGAAAACTTGGTTATCAAGCCCATTTTTCAAATTCAGGATTCAAGATCCGACGAAAGAATACAATTCATTTCGGACAACGAAGAATTACAACTCGCCTTAACGAAATTGGAGAGTCCAGACAATTTTTTGTTTCTTTTACACCCCTGTCGATTTGAGGATATTTCTCATGCA
>JBLHHI010000049.1:0-23973 GCA_047614125.1 Bacteroidia bacterium
AAAAACTTATCGGAAACGTATGGCGGACAATTAACCACGCTGAGTAAGGTTGCCAATTTATTAAAAGAAAAAGATTTCCCAATGCGTCACAAGTAAGATGTTTTTTCGCGAGATCATATCGTTTTTCTCTTTTTCAGAACCCAATGTTAAAATTGTGTTTTGGGGAAGTTTGATATTGTGCTCCGTTTCTGGTTTGGTAGGAACGTTTACGCTCTTGCGCAAAAGATCACTTATTGGAGATGTGATTTCACATGCCGTTCTACCCGGAATAGCCCTAGCCTTTATCATTGGTCAACAGAAAAACCCGCTTTATCTCATCATTGGAGCCGTTATAACAGGCTGGCTTGCAACCTATTTGGTAGATTATATAACGAAACATTCTAAGATTAAAAACGACACCGCTATTGCGCTCATCCTGTCAGTATTTTTTGGCGTAGGCGTGCTCTTGTTAACCCATATTCAGCACAGCGGTAATGCTACCCAGAGTGGTTTAGATCAATTTATTTTTGGACGCGCTTCTGCTATGAATTCAGCAGATGTGGTACTATTTAGCATCGCTGGATTGATTATTACCACCTTAGTAATCACTTTTTTTCGAGGATTTACCATGCTCTCATTCGACGAGTCGTATGCCACTGCTATTGGATTTCCTATGGAAGTTTTACGCATTATCTTATCCGTTGTTACCGTGTTAACCGTAGCAATCGGTGTTCAAGCAGTTGGAGTTGTGCTCATGTCGGCCTTATTAATCACCCCTGCTGCAGCGGCTCGATTTTGGACAAACAGCATTTGGAAACTGGCATTGATATCTACTCTAATTAGTGGGTTTTCTGGCATTATGGGTTCGGCCATATCCTATACCTACAATGGCATGCCCACCGGGCCTTGGATTGTTATAACTGCTTCATTCATTGCCTTGTTTAGTGCATTTCTGGGTACCAAAACCGGATTGTACCGCAATTACAAACAACGATTGCAAAACAACCGAAAAATCTTACTTGAAAATACGATCAAACTCTTTTATCCGCTTGCTAAAACTTCTAAAACAGCGTTGAAAGAAACATACTCCTTTGCTCAGATTGAAGAAAATTGCAAAATGTCTGTTTCCACCTTGCGAAAAGGCTTACACCGATTGGTTCGTCAAAACCTTGTTACGAAGAATGGAAGCGGCTTTCTGCTTACCGAAGATGGCTTGCGAGAAGCTCGATCGGTAGTTCGAAAACACCGTTTATGGGAACTCTACATTTCCACCTATATGCACTTACAACCCGACCACGTTCATGATGACGCGGAGGGAATAGAACACGTTATTACCCCCGAAATTGAACGAGAGTTGGAAGAACAACTCAATTTCCCTACTCGAGATCCACACGACAGTGAAATACCCTATTAATGAATGATTTTTGGATCATATTAACCGCATCATTGGTTGCCATAAACAGCGCCATACTCGGCACTTTTCTCATTTTGCGAAAAATGGCCATGATCGGGGATGCAATTTCACACGCGGTGTTGCCCGGAATCGTTATCGCCTACTTTTTAACTGACTCGAGGGCGTCCTTTCCAATGTTGATGGGCGCAGCCGCCAGCGGTATGCTGGTTACCTATTTCATCCAATTCTTCAACAAACGTGTTAAGCTTCAAACCGATGCCAGCATTGGCATTTCTTATACCTTCCTCTTTGCTGTAGGCATTGTTTTAATCTCGCTTTTTGGATCTGATGTTGATTTAGATCAAGAATGCGTGCTCTATGGAGAAATTGCCTATGCTTCCATTGATGGAGCTTATTTCTTTGGTCGAAACATGGGACCTCGACAAGTTTGGATTTTAGGCACCACCCTTATCATTGTTTTGATTGGAGTGGGGGTAGGTTATAAGAAGCTCATACTCACTACTTTCGACGAAGGATTTGCTGCTGCCTTAGGCATAAACGTTGTGTTTTGGCAATACTATCTGATGGCCGGTGTGTCGTTAACAACTGTGGTGAGTTTCGAATCGGTTGGGGCCGTACTGGTCATTGCCTTCATTAGTGGACCTCCCGCAACGGCCTACTTGCTTACCGAGAACTTTCTTAAGACCATAAAGCTGGCCATTGTTTTTGGCATAAGCGCCTCAATTCTTGGGTACTATACATCTGTATGGCTAAACGGCTCCATCGCAGGCGCTATCGCAAGTGTGATCGGAATCCAGTTTGCGCTTGCTTTTACCTACGTTCAGATTCGCAAAAAAATGAGCGTCGCTGCGCTTATCGACGATGGATACACTGCAACCAACGAGTTGGCCCAAAGAGAAGAGCCTTAGTGCCAACCAGTCACTAAATTTCAAACAAAGTCTTTACAATGCTCACAACGCTTTCTAGCTTAGCTGAGTTATATTTGTTTGTTAGCAATATGGGCAATTTATTTTTCAAGAAGATTTTCATTTTTATTGCCATTGTTGCTCTCCCGAGCTCACAGCTGTTGGCCTTAGAAAATCAAACCACACCCGATTCTCTTTTTGTAACGGGTAGCCTAAGTCCGTATAGTTCGTCTTCTGCACTACACATTGTTCGTGTGGTAACTCACGAACAAATCGTAATGATGAACGCTCAGAACTTAAACGATGTATTGCGCTATGTTATTAACAGCTTTTCGGTCTATTCGGGCAAAGATGGTTACAATTTAGATTTCTTTGGGAACGGTCGGAAAAATGTTAAAATTCTTCTAAACGGAATGCCTATTTGGCAATCCTCCATTGACAAGATCGACATCAACCAGCTTTCGGTAATGGATGTAGATCGAATTGAAATTATGTATGGAAGTTCTGGCGTTTTGTATGGAAGCAACGCTTCTTCTGGAGTAATCAACATCATTTCTAAGGTTCGTCGAGATAAGATTGCCCAGGTTGTTTCCAACTTCAACACCAACAGCAAGGGCGAAACAAACATTTTTGTTAAACCACATTTCAATCTTGGACGACATGAACTTGATTTGGGTTATGGACGTTATTTTTTTGGTGGATATGAAGGTGGTGACTCTGGCCGTGTTTATCAGTGGAAACCAAGCCGGAGAATTACTACTGAAATCAACTATAAGTATTCGATCTTAAATGGCTTAAAGTTCTATTTTTCAATGCTTTACATTCACAACCTAGCCCAAGATCGTTCCTATCCAATACCCAATACTCTGCGAGTTTACGACACGGAACAGAAAACCATTAACACCAATTTGCAAGCGGGAGTTCGGGGCAAGTTGAGCAAGTATCACACCATTGATTTCTCACATTCGTACAGCAGATACCGACTTGAAAACAACAAAACCATAAAAATTCTCGATCGAAATGAAGCCATTGATGACCCCAACGTCCTCCCCTTCGACCGATTGACCTATGATGAATATTTTACCCAGTTTAAAATAGCACGAAACAACAAAACAAAGGCTTTTAATTACACTGGTGGAATTGAGTTTAGTCACCAACGCGATTTAGAACGAAATAAAATAAATGCCGTAAAAACCAACATCACACAAATTTCTCTTCTGGGAAATACGAGTTGGCAGGTGAATCCACTTTTGTTAACACAAGGCGGAATGCGCTATACCAATTCCAACAAGTTTACAACCCCACTCATTTTTGAAGGAAAGCTCCACTATGATATGAGCGATGATGTTGTGCTGCTCGCGTCGTATTCGCGTGGTTATAGAATTCCAACCTTTAACGAGCTGTTTTATACTTACGAAAATCCCGACATAAACATAAAAGGTAATCTAAATTTAACCTCCGAAACCTACCAACAGTTTAATACGTCAATGATTGTAAACAGTGGGCCTGTTACCTTTTATACTACCATGTTTTGGCAAAACATCAACAACGGCATCCAGTTGGTTCCTGTTAATGTTTCCGAACAAAGCTATCAATTTGTAAACTCACAAGCTGCCAAATACATTGGCCAAACCATTGCGCTCGATTTGAATTACGATCAAATAACCACCAAGCTGGTATTGTCAAATACAGGCCTAAATCAATTTCCAGAAGCCATTGGCTCGTATTACTTTTTTCAGGATGCTGCAGCAAACGTTATTGTTCGAAACAAGAATAAAGACTTCCAACTTGGAATAGCTACAAAATACAACGGCAAAAGAAATGAAACTCGAGAAAATGCGCTTGGACAATTGGAAGATTTTAACCAAGAAGGGTTTTGGTTGATTGACTTTTCCATACAAAAGTCATTTTTAGACCAAAAACTGCAATTTATCCTTGGCATTAAGAACCTGAGTGATACAAAAGATGTTCGAGGTTTATATTTGCCCTTGGATCGGCTGAGCGATGATGAGATAAACAGCAAGATACCTTTATCGATCGACTACGGTCGACGAATTTGGTTCACCATTCGATCCATTATTTAGCATAGTGAAAATACTCAGAAACATAGTACTGATTTTAGTGTTTGGAATGTTATCCGGATGCTTTCGCGATGATGTCAAAGAGCCTGCTCTTCCAGAAATTTTTGATCAAATAAACACCTCAGCTCAAATAGATCAGGTTTTTTATTCGCTCAAAAATAGGAGGATCGTTGCCTCAAATTCAATGTTTGATTGGGATTTGGCCTTCGCCTGTGAAAAAGGAAAGTTTAGCATTAAACTAAACGCTGCAAAAAGCATGCGGGCATACAATACATTTTCACGTGAGATTGACATTGACTATACCTATTTGATTAACCAAAGCTACGCATTGAACTGGACCTACGAACACCCTGGTATGACCGAAGGCGGCTGTTTGGGCAAGTGGGGCGATTTTAGCTTCGAAAATCCACAATCTTATGGTCATGTATATATTATTGATCGTGGCTTTAATCTATACCTCAACGGTTTGCGCTATCCTCCTAAAAAAATGCGCGTTGACGGTTTTGGAAGCAACTCGTATAAGGTAACGTTTTCTGACATCAACGGTGATAACATGACCCAAGTAGTGGTTCCCAAAAACAATACCCACAACTATGTTTACATTGAATTGGATTATGGTTCTACCCGAGCTATTGAACCTCCAAAAGATGAATGGGATATTCTTTTTACCCCTTACATCGACAGTGTTGGCATTATGAACAGCATCCCTGCGTTGGATTCTACAGCTCCTGGCTTGGCGCTGTACGATGGTATTTTAATTAATCCTCACGCACGATCTGCCGCAATGGTAGCAAATAGTGCCTTGGCAGACATCGACTTCTTTACCGTAGACGGGCTCAACTTTAGCTCTAAATTAAATTCGATTGGCAATCAATGGTTAATTGGGTCTGGAATATTAAATCGAAACATCAATCCGGAAAAGCAGAGCTTCGTAATTCAAGATAATGAACGAAATTCCTACGCCTTACAATTGCTTAATTTTAAGAAATTGCCCAACAAACATTCTGAATTGGAGTTTAGCTTTAAGAATTTATAAGTACCTAACAAGATGTTGGCAACATTGCATCTCAAAGATTAACCGAACTCAGGTTTAAAGCTTCTGTTGTAGCTTTGCACTCATATGGCTGGAAGAAAAGAAAAACTCGGTAAACAAATTCAAAAAGACTTAGGCGAAATCTTAGATGCAGCCGCTAAGCAAATACTCAAAGGCACAATGGTAACTGTACTTGAAGTAGTGGTTACCTCAGATCTGGGTCTTGCCAAAGTTCACATTAGCTTGTTCAACACGCAAGACAAAGCAGCCGACCTAGTTCTAATTCAGCAAAACAGTCCTCAAATACGGCATTATCTCGCCCAGAAAATGAAGGATCAGGTACGAAAGATTCCTGAGCTTTTGTTCTTTTTAGATGAACGAATTGAGCGAGCCGAAAAAATAGAGCGCCTTTTAAAAAACCTGTAAGTCTTTGTGAGCTAAATCTATGAAACTCACAAACTTCATTGCTAAGCGGTACTTGTTCTCAAAAAACAATACCAACGCCATTAACATTATTTCTGGGATATCAGCTGCGGTTTTTACCATAGGAACCGCCGTAATGATTATCATACTCTCCTTTTTAAATGGCCTCGAAGGGCTCATTAAAAACATGAACAATGCCATCGACCCTGATTTGCGAATAACTGCGGTTCGAAGCAAGGTATTCAATCCAGATTCGGTTCTTTCTGAAATCAAATTTTACCCTCAAGTAGACCAAGTTACCCGAATTCTTGAAGACAATGCAGTGGTTAGATATGGTGAAGCACAAGAAATTGCCCGTATTAAAGGCGTGGAAGACAACTATGGTCAATCCAATGAAATAGATACCTTGGTGATATCTGGAAAATTTTCGCTCTATAACGAGAATGTTCCTTTAGCAGTTTTTGGTGGAAACATTGCCAATAATCTGGGCATTAACGTAGACAACACCCAAAAAGTGGTTACGGTTTTTGTACCAAGACGCGGGGTGGAGTACAGCAGCATTAATCCCGATGCCTCCTTAAATAATCAATTCATTTTACCGGGAGGTGTGATTCTAATGCCCGAGCATTCGGACAAAGACTTAATCATTGTTCCACTCAAATTTAGTCGCGATTTGTTCGAATACAAAACCGAGGTGAGTTCGCTCGAATTGGGCATTTCAAACAAAGAATCCGTAGAAAAAATTCGCGCCGGACTCCAGCAAAAACTTGGAGATGCGTACAAGGTCTTTGATCGAAATCGGATGAACGAGTCTGCATATAAGGTATTTAGAACCGAGAAATGGGCCACCTTTGCCATTCTTTCCTTCATCATTCTAATAGCCGCTTTTAACACTGTTGGCGCACTCACCATGTTGGTGCTGGAAAAGAAAAAAGACATTTCCATTTTGCGAACGATGGGTGCAACGCCGTCCCAAATTTCTAAAATATTTTTACTTGAGGGTGTGTTCATCACCATAATTGGCTTGGTTTTAGGCAGCATTATTGGGGTTGGTTTTGTATTTGCGCAACAACACTTTGGCTTTATTCATTTGGATGGCAGCTTCTTGGAATCCTTTCCAATCGAATTTAGAATGGCCGACCTCTTGGCCATAGCGGTAATTATTGGTGGGTTGGGTGGGATTGCGTCCTTGTATCCTGCTGGTAAGGCCAATCAGATTGAAGACTATACCAACAATATTTAAGTATGTGGAAGTGGCTAAAAAAGGTAGTATCCAAAAGAGAGATAGCTTCCAATCAAGAAAATGAAACAAATAGTGAAATGAAGTACATTCTTTTTGGTTTGGGAAACATTGGGGCCCAATATGAACTGACCCGACACAACGTAGGCTTTTTGTTTTTGGATTACTTGGCGGACGCCTATGGTGTTTCATTTAAACCAGACCGTTTTGGAATGTATGCAACAGCTAAATATCGAGGCAGGGTTATACACATGATTAAACCAGATACTTTCATGAATCTAAGTGGTAATGCCGTAGCGTTTTGGCTCAAAAAACTCAATGCTCCACTAAACCATGTTGTGGTGATAACCGATGATTTAAACTTGGCCTTTGGCACCATTCGTCTAAAAGCTAAGGGGAGTGACGGTGGGCATAATGGGCTTAAAAGCATCCAACAAAGCTTGCAACAAACCAATTACCCAAGGGTGCGATTTGGAATTTCGGATGTGTTTGATAAGGGGCGCCAAGTTGATTATGTGCTGGGCACTTGGGAGAAAGAGGAAGCGGAAAGATTGCCCGAAATGTTTGAAAAAACCAAGCTTGCCTTGGAGGAATTATTTTTTCGTGGAATTGGCATGGCAATGAACAAATTAAACACGGTAGAAAAACCTAAAAAAAATCTTCCAAATAAAAGCGAAGACTAGTCAGCAAAAGGCGTTTTACTGCCGCTTCGATTTTGGGTAATTAATTGAGCGCCTGTCGTAATGCCGTTTCTATCTCGCCTTGAGAGTGTCCTTTACCTGCAAATTTTTTCTGTTCCACTCCATCCTTATAAATAACGATGGTTGGGAAGCCCGCGATGTTTTGTCCTTGAACAATGCCCTTGTGATCTTCGTATTCTACTTCGGCAAAAAATACATTGCCAAAGTCTGGTCGTACAGATATGGCCTCAACAGCAGGGCGTTGTTCGGCACATTTAGAACACCACGACGCGTGATAAAAAATTAAGGATACCCCTGATTTTACACCTTCGTTGAACTGACTTTCGGAGGTAATATCAATCAGCTCATTTTGAGTCGTATCTACCAAATCTTCTTTCTTGCAACCCGTTGTAGCAACCAAAAAAGCAAGAAATACGAGAGCGAAAATTCGAAAATGTTTCATGCTACAAAGTAAGGAAATAATTGCAATTGCGCGAAGTTACCTTTCATTAAAGGATTGAACAGTGTTGCTTTCAAATCATGTTCATGACCATTCTAATTTGTCTCTTTGGGCTATCAGAAGTACCGTCACCCAGCTGGAGAACAAGCTCACAACATGCTTTTTGTTTTATTAAAACTTGATATTAAACGCATTATCAAATCTTCATTTTATTTAAACAAAAACCACAATAGGGCGGGCATAGTTTCCGTTCAATACAACCATTCGTACTCAAGTGTAAATCAACCTGACTATCTTGAATGTAGTACTATTCTAAGACGCGTAGGCCAAAAAATAAGTGGCGTTGTGTGAAGGAGGTGATTTGGATGGACGTGCCGCGATGGCCAGTGGCTGATCCAAATGCAGCGCTTCATTATTTTTTTCAACCTGCGTTCGATTAATCTTTTGAAATTCAGATGGGTATATAACTAAATAGACAAGGCAAAGACATGAAGGTTTATCCTTATAAACCAAAAGGCTTTAACGCAGGATGTTTAGTTTATATACTAAAGCTCTTTTTACACTTGTGAAAAGCGATCTTCATCATAAAAATTACTTGAAAGAGCCCGCTCTATCTTCATAATTTTTAATCGAATCTCACCCTCCACAAGCGTTCTGAATTCAAAATAGTATTCTAACACAGGTTCAGTTTTCTTGTTTCGTTCTTTTGCATAAAAGAATGAAAACCGGGGTATGGGGCTGGTAAGCCCTAAGCGATAATAAAAAATGGCCTGGAGGCCGTAATCATAATCCTCACTCAGCTGGAGCTGAGCGAGTGCATCGAAATTTGTAACAGATCGTACTAAACATGCAAAATAAAGAAGCTAAAGATCTTTCGTAAGTCCTTGCACTACCTTATATCCTTGGAAGAATTCCTTGGCCACGATCCTCAAAAAGGTGTAGGTTGGAACCGCTAATATCATCCCAACAACACCAACCACCATGCCTGCAGCAACAATAACCACAAAAATTTCGAGCGGATGCGCTTTCACACTCTTCGAAAATATTACCGGCTGTAGCACAAAGTTGTCGGTAACTTGAGCAACGGCAAAAACGCCAAGTATTTTTAAAATAACCGGAGTCATTTGCATTTGTATATCGGGATTAACATCCGAAAGCAGACTTAAGGTAATGCCCATTGCAGCACCAATAATTGGCCCTAGATATGGGATAATATTGAATAGACCGGCTAAAAATCCGATTAAGAGTGCGTTTGGAATTCCTAAAATTGCCAAGCCAGAGGCCACAATAAATGAAATGATGCTCACCTGAATGGCTACACCAATAAAATATCGAGACAAAAGATCTTTTGTTGAGGTAATGATGGTATGAATGTTTTTCAAATAGGCATCTGGAGTAACCGTATCAATAATGTTGTTAATAATTTCTTTGTCTTTTAGCAAGAAGAACGTAATGAACAAAACACTCATAAAGCCAATCAAAACACTGCCAATACCGCTAATTACCTGTTTTAAAAAGGTGCCAACCTTGCTAAAGTCGAGGTAGCTCGCTATTTTAGCTTCAAGGGTCTTCCGGTCAACTCCATTTAAGTTCATACGAAGGAACCACTCCTCTACATCGGCAAACTGTTTATCGAACGAACCCAGGAGTATTTCCACATCGAGGTTTGCAATTATTTGAAGTTGCTTAACTAAAACCGGCGTTAGAAATTTTAATCCAAGAAAAATAAGAAAAAGAAAGGAGAGCAAAACCACAATTGAACTCACCCAAACCGGGATCTTCCAATCTCGATATTCAAAACGTGCTAAAAGCTTCATTAGCGGCCGGCCCATCAAGGCCAACACGGTTGCCACCGCAAAATATACGCCTACAATTCGCACCTGCCAAAGCAGCCAGCCAATTATGAGCACTCCAATGAGCCCAATCAAAAATCGTACAATTTGCTTACTTCTCATAGTCTTCGCAAAGTTCTATTAATACACCATTGGTTGATTTGGGATGTAGGAAGGCAATTCGTTTCTGATCGGCGCCCATCTTGGGTTCGTCATTAATAAATTGAAACCCTTCTTTTTTCAAACGATTCATCTCCAAATCAATATTATCAACAAAAAAGGCCAAATGGTGAATGCCCTCTCCTCTTTTTTCTAAAAACTTATTTATTGCGCTGCCCTCTTTGGTTGACCCAACGAGTTCAATCTTTGTTTCGCCAACTTGAAAAAATGAAGTCAGAACACCTTCCGAATTCACGCGCTCCTCTTTATATGGATTTGCCCCTAACAACTTGCTAAACAAGGTGTTGGAATTTGAAATTGATGAAACGGCAATGCCGATGTGTTCTACTTTTAAAATCATTTTACATATGGCTTAACACCAATAATGGTTTCAAAGATGCAAATATTTATGATGCTTGACGTATATGCTGAGCGAAAATCAAAAATTGTGCTCAGTTGTGCCTAAAAAAGCAGGGGCTTGGGCAAACTATTTTCAAAATGGAAGGTTATATTTGCAGCGTAGATTTAATCTAAATAAAAACAAGGAATGTTAAAATTGCCTATATACCTCGACAACAATGCTACAACACCTATGGATCCTAGGGTTCTGGAAGCTATGTTGCCGTATTTTACTGAAAACTTTGGCAACGCCGCAAGTCGTAACCACCCTTTTGGCTGGAAAGCCGAAGAGGCCGTGGATTATGCCCGCGAACAAGTGGCACAACTCATACATTCCTCGGCTAAAGAAATTATTTTCACTTCGGGGGCAACCGAGTCGAACAACTTAGCCATTAAAGGTGTATTTGAAATGTATGCCGCCAAAGGCAATCACATAATTACTGTAAACACCGAACACAAAGCAGTTTTGGATGCTTGTAAGCACGTAGAAAAGATGGGGGGATCCGTTACCTACCTTGCTCCTCAAGAAGACGGAATGATTCCCCTAGCAGATATTGAAGCGGCCATCACCCCTAAAACAATCTTAATTTCCGTTATGTACGGAAATAATGAAATTGGTGTGGTTCAACCCATCCGCGAAATCGGAGCTTTGGCTCGTAAACACAATATATTAATGCATACCGACGCCACACAAGCCGTTGGAAAGATACCAGTAAACGTTGATGACGACAACATTGATTTGATGTCGTTTTCTGGACACAAGATGTACGGCCCTAAAGGAGTTGGAGCTTTATACGTACGCAGAAAAAACCCACGAGTTAAAGTTACTGCCCAGATTGATGGCGGTGGCCACGAACGTGGAATGCGCAGCGGAACATTGAACGTTCCCGGAATCGTTGGCCTAGGAAAAGCATGTGAATTGTGTATCAACGAAATGGATTCGGAAGCCGCGCGATTGTCTAAAATGCGTGACCGTTTAGAAAAAGAATTGTTAACCTTAGAAGAATCGTATGTGAACGGAAACGTAGCAAATCGTCTTCCACACGTTACCAACATCTCGTTCAAATACGTTGAAGGAGAAGGACTGATGATGGGTACAAAAGATATTGCGGTTTCATCCGGATCAGCCTGCACATCTGCATCACTAGAACCAAGCTATGTGTTAAAAAACTTAGGACTGGACGACGAATTGGCACACTCATCATTGCGCTTCGGATTTGGCCGTTTTTCGAAAGAAGAAGAGGTAGATTTCGCAGTAGCACACGTTCGAGAAGCCGTTACCAAGCTGCGAGACATGAGCCCTTTATGGGAAATGTTTAAAGAAGGCATCGACCTTAAATCGGTTGTTTGGCAAGATCATTGATATTTTAAATAGAAAAAGAAAGTAAAAGCACAGATATGGCATATTCAGAAAAAGTAATCGATCACTACAGCAATCCACGAAACATTGGCACGCTTAATAAGGCAAACAAAAATGTTGGGACTGGCTTGGTTGGCGCACCCGAATGCGGTGATGTAATGCGATTGCAAATCCAAGTTAATGAAGAAACCGGCATTATTGAAGACGCCAAGTTTAAAACCTTTGGTTGTGGTTCTGCCATTGCCTCTTCTTCCCTGGCTACCGAATGGTTGAAAGGCAAATCAGTGAATGATGCCATGAAAATTGACAACATGGCCATTGTGGAAGAATTGGCCTTACCCCCAGTTAAAATACATTGTTCTGTTTTGGCCGAAGATGCCATTAAAACAGCCATCAACGACTTTAGAAGAAAACAAGGTCTGGAAGAATTGGTGTAAACCAAGCTCTTGTTACGACCTCAATACACTTTATATGATTACAATTACTCAAAACGCACTCCAAAAAATTGATACCCTCATGTCTGATCAAGGCCTTGGTACTGGGTACTTTATTCGGGTTTCCGTAGTGGGTGGAGGCTGTAGTGGATTGAGCTACAATCTCGATTTCGACAACGAAGACAAGGAAGGAGATCAGATCTTTGAATCGGAAGGAGCCAAAATTGTTTGTGATATGAAGAGTTTCTTATACTTGTGTGGAACTGAGCTTGATTTCACCGACGGGCTCAATGGTCGAGGATTTAACTTTATTAACCCAAATGCAGCTCGTACATGCGGATGTGGAGAGAGCTTTGCGGTTTAGCCCTGAAACAAGTTCAGGGTGACAAATGGTGTCATGCTGAACTCGTTTCAGCATCAGCATCAGCATCAGCATCAGTATCAGCATCAACTCTTACCCAACATTTCAAAGGGAATATTCATTTTAATGCTCTGACCCAATTGTTCAAAGGCGATTAAAAAAATGCGCTCGTTGTTTTTTCGCAGCAAAGACACTTTGTTTCCTTTTAATGGGCCTTCTACAATTTGAAGTTGATCGCCTTCATTAAAATCATCCACCCCGTAAATGGTTTCTGCGTAATACCCAGATTCTTCCACAATTCGAATGATTTCAATTTCTTTTTGGCGAACGGTAGCATAGCTGCCACAATGTGAAATGATCTGAATTACTCCCGGCACGTTCAATACCAGATCGATGGTATTCAACGAACCATTTACAAATACATAACCACTAAACATCGGAAAGTCGACCCACTTTTTTCGATCGCTCCAAGTACGGAGCTTTTTAGCCAAAGGCAGATAACACGTGATTTCTAGTTTGGAGATGCGTTCGGCCACCTTTTTCTCCTGACGAGATGCCACATAAAATACATACCATTTTGTTTCCATCGATCACACTCCTTACTAAGGCGCACAAAATTAGGGTTTTACAAACTTGAAGCCAAGGCGCTTCATTCTTTTAACAATAAAAGAATGAAGCGCCTTGGGGACTGATATAATGAAAACCCGATAACTTACTACACTATTGTAAATCCGATAAGCGCTGTTCTTTTGGATATTTTACCGTGTACGTAAAGGTGAGTTTTTCTTTTTTGTAAGAGGCTAAATCAAATTTCCAAGTTACCACACCGTTTTGCTTGGAAAGGGTGCCTCCCCCACTTTGCGAAAGCTCAATTTCAATTTCTGCGTTTCTCGTAAGCGGTATGTGATCTTCTAATACGATGTGGGCAAGGTTAGCGCTCGAGTTTCGCAAATCGACGGTATACGTGGCTGTGTAAATCTTCGAGCCACTTAATAAAGGCACTTTGGTATCCGATTTATCCAAAACTCGTTTAACTTGAATGGCACGCGAGCGTCCCATTACAAAATCCAAAGTATCTGATAATACCGATGGATCGAGTACCGTTCTACCAACGAAGGTTGATCCGAAGTAAATATTGGCGTTCCCCATCAATAAATTAAGTTCTTCCCAATCTTCTACATGGGCTACCACAAAGGCATCTAAGTCGAGTTTTGGTACAATAAAATGTGTAAAAGATGCCTTTAATACGTGTTTTTGAAGAGTTATAAAATGGGTCTTGCCGGTGGATTTGATGTGGTAGGGCAAGTCGATGTCGAACTCTATGGACGTGAAGTTTTGCATTTTATGTGTATAGTCTGAAGCCATACCCGCCACAGTTGGTGTGGATGAAAGGGCTTCATCTTCGTATTCATCCATTTCAACGACTTCTTTATCTTTAAAATACGGCAATGCCTTTTTCACCTCCGACGCTCTGTTTCGAACTTGATTCTGGTAGTAATCGATGTACCACATTGGCAACATCGGCTTGAGGTTTGAACGACTTGGGTCTGCGTTGGAAATCTTTAGACGAACGTTGTTCCAATCTTCTCCGGTATTTTGATAAACGGCCGCCTTATAAACCAAACCTATATCGTCTCCAGCATCCTTTGCAGTTATGTCGTACCATGGGCTCCAACCTGCATTAGAAACAGCATAGTTTATGGTTATTGAACCGGAGGTTGACGCTTCTGCAAAAACCGTTAAAACCACTTGCTGACGAGCGGCTTCAACCACCTTGGGGGCCGTGGTGTTTTGATAGTTTTGCAACTCAACCAATCGGCGCTGCATTTCTGCATTCGTTTTAAGTACATTATGCTCTACCACTCCCATGCGCATCAACCGATCAGCTAGATCATTGAGCTGAGTTTGCATGAATGCAACGGTTCCTTTTAATAATTCCAATGAATCGGGCTTGGCCTTTCCGGTAAGAAGAGGATGGGTTAGAATGAGGTTTCTTTCCGAAATAATCGCTGCCTTTTTATCTCGAGTGCGTTGAAGGTCAAACTGAAGAATGGCTATGGAATCTATTAAAAGCTTTGTATGGCGTTGGATTTTCGAAGGTATTTCATTAACAATGCTTTGTGGATTTGGGTAGTAGTATCGGTTCTGAGCATCCATGATGGTAAACTTACCCATACCGCTGGCCTGAATGCTTTGCGCATTGATGTAGGGCGAAACATAGTCGAATACAATGGTCTGGGTGCCTTTGGGAATACTCAGATTGGCTTTACGATGCACCTGAGCGCCTTGCATGAACACTGTAACATTGATTATCTTAGAATCCACAACAATGGCCGGCTCATCCAGAATGTTAGCTCTAGATTGAGCTGAGATAAACAAAAAACACACAACCCAAAAGAGTTGGGTTGCGTGTTGAACTAAATTTAACGTATTTCTTAAAGATTTTACCTGAGTTTTCATATTCAATTCTATTTAGAGTTCTATGGTTCTAAATACCTCTGAATGCAAATAGGTAAATGGTTATTTATCATATTTCATGTCGTCAACAACTTGCTTAAACTCCTTAACCGGATCTACTTTAGACTGACCCAAGCCCTTAATTGTTAGCTTAATATCCATGTGTTGGGCGTGCGTTTCAAAATCGCGAATGATTTCAATTACATCGGGATGGATGTGCAGCGACTTGGTGCCATCAATAAATACTTCGGAACCCTCTGGAATTTGATTCAGCGCATTCATAATGCTGGCCTTATTTAAAAAGCTAACATCTTGCGCTAAAGCGAGGTGGAATACTTTATCTGATTTGCTTTCAGACTTATTAAAGAGAAAGGGTTTTTTAAAGTTGAAATACAGTATTTCAAAAATACCTAAGGCCAATCCTATGGCAACTCCAACCAAAAGATTAACAAAGAAGATGAAGAAAACCGTAGCAATGAATGGAATAAACTGATTCCAACCATTCTTGTACATGCTTACATACAAGCTGGGTTTAGACAATTTAAATCCGACCACCAACAAAATAGCCGCCAAACTTGCCCTGGGTATTAGGTTGAGCACATGAGCCAAGAAGGCCACAAAAATCAAAATGAGAACCCCATGTATTATAGCCGACAATTTGCTCTTTGCCCCAGATTGCATGTTGGCCGAGCTTCGAACAATAACTTGCGTAATAGGCAAACCGCCAATAAGTCCCGAAAACATATTCCCAATTCCTTGTGCTTTCAATTCTCTATTCGTTGGAGTTATTCGTTTCTGTGGATCCAGTTTATCGGTAGCTTCCACGCATAAAAGCGTTTCAAGACTTGCTACAATGGCAATTACTATGGCGGTTTTCCAAACCAAGGCACTCCCTAAATCCTGTAAGCTTGGATGTTTAAAAAAGGAAAAGAACTCAGTAAGCGAACCAGCCTTTTGAACCGTTACCAAGTGTTCTTGAACCATGTTGAGCTTGGTTTCTTTAAACACCATAACCAAGCCAATTCCAACAAGAATGGCCACCAAAGGGCCTTGTATAATTTTGGTAAAGCTGAATTTCTTCATAAATGGTTTTTCCCAAAAAATTAAGATGAACAAGCCCAGTGCTGCAATAAGTATGGCGCCTAAATCAATATTGCCTAGCATGTAATACAATTCGGAAAGGGTGTTGTGGTGATCTTTTTGCAAGAAACTTAATTCACCTTCAAAATCTTTATCGTACCCAAAGGCATGTGGAATTTCTTTGAAGAAAATAGTTAAACCAATGCCTGCCAACATTCCTTTAATAACGGATGATGGAAAGTAATAGCCAATTATACCGCCGTTTAAGTACCCGAGCACAATCTGTATTAACCCAGCCAACATTACGGCCATTAAGAACATTTGAAACGCTCGTACTGCAGGATTTTCAACACCTCCACCCGTGGTCAAGTGCTCGTTAAACTCTTTAATCGATTCAAAGACGATAACCGCCAAACCTGCTGCAGGTCCGCTCACTCCAAGTTGCGAACCACTTAAGGCACCAACCACAATTCCTCCAATAATTCCGGCTATTAAACCCGAAAATGCCGGTACGCCAGAAACAGCTGCAATGCCTAAACAAAGCGGAATCGCAACAAAAAATACTACTATGCCTGCAGGCAAATCATCCTTCCATGAAAATTTCATATCTTGATATTTATTCTAATTTGAACTTGAAAAATAAGTAAATAAAATGGCTAAGCTTGGGTTTGTAGGATAAATCCGTGTTCAACAGATGTTTTGAATTCCGCATCCTGTTGTAAAGCGAGGCTCAAGCAAAAATTTCTTGGAGATCATACCCTTTCGAGTAATTTTCAGAATGACAAACGTTTTTCAGACGTTTAAAATGAGCTTTTGATACAAATCAGAATCAACAAAGACTAGTTGAACTCAGGTTTTAAGAAAACTCAGGGGGTTGGATGTTAATACACGAGTGTTCACCTGTAAGCCAAAGGTCCTTCATAAAAAAAGGAACTTTGTTCATCCAAGCTCCAAAATTAAAGACGATCCAATCCACTAAGAATGTTTCGTCTTCCAACCGATCATCTTCTTCGGATGTACTGGGCAATGAGCTTTGCAATTCAAGGCCCCCTTTGTCAGCCTCATTTTCAAAACTTGAGTGATGTGCATGTTCATACCGGTCAGGTTGTATTTCAGCCAGAACTATTCCATCACAGCCCCACTCATGCAACGACCGCTTTGCAACATCGGCTGCAACCATAGCAACGGTGTAGAGCGCCATTATTAAAAGAATAGAGGAAAGGTTCTGAATCATTTTTACTGCGCGCAAAGAAACAACATAAACGCGATGATCTGTAAAATGTTTACCTTCCAAACACATGTTTAACACATGCCAAACTTTTTGGGGTTTATTGAACTATTAAGCGAGCCGTGGCTCCATTAATTTTAGCCAAATACAATCCAGAGCTCAAGCTGGAAGTGGCAATCTTGTGTGTTTGAGGACCATTGCCAATCAAAAGCTCATGATGCACGAGCAATCCATTTGAACTGAATATTTCTAAGGTAGCGGCAGCGCCTTCTAAAGCTGTATATTGAATTGTAAATGAGCCGTTTGAAGGATTTGGGTAGAGCTTTAAATCAGAGATCTTGTGGGTTAGAGATTCGATGGAAGAAGGCACCATATTGTTTACAGACCCCATAACTCCTTGACTTAAGTTTTGAAACGAACCCGACAAGGTAACTTCTTTTCGCTCTGCTCGAACCATGTAATAAATCGTACCAGCTGCAGGCGCATTATGTTCGATTGAGGTGGTGGTAATTAACTCTTTGTTGATGCGAGTATAGGGGCCATATTTTGAAAGGCTGAAATACAAATTATAACCCTCAACATTCGTTGCCACTGATGAGGTCCATGATATGGTCACTTTTTTATTTCCATCGGTTGGTGTTAGCGAAATATTTGTTGGGGGCTCAAACATATGCAACCGCAAAGTTGGGTCGCCCATTAAGGAAACATGTATGTTGTTTTCAAAGTATCCCGAAATGTATTCTGTGGTATTGTTTTGAGCGAGTTGAGCGCAATACCCCATAGATTGGTTGTACGCAAAAGGATGTAGGTGCCACCAAGGTCTTCCAACCCATGCATTGGTGAGGCCTCCATTTTCTACTGCCAAAGCCGCACGTAAAAAGGCATTTTTGTTGTCCCAGTCGCCAAAATAAGAACCAAAAATCATATTGAAATAAGCTGCGCCTTGATGTATAGCAAAACTATCCGTACTGCCAATTCCGCCTGCAGATGTGAAGGTACCTGGTCCAGTGGCATACGCAGCCAGATACTGGTTGCTCTTCATAGTTGTAAAATAATCTTCTTGATCAAAAATGTTATTGATCCCAGCAATAGCACCAAAACTTCGGTAACCATTCCCAGCAAATGCTTCCACAGAGGGGTTGAAGTTCTCGTCAATCAGAGTTTTCATAATCGGCCTTGTGATGACATGACGATACTTGTGATTTTTTTGGATGTATTGGGCAGTTAAAGCTGCCTCCGACTTTGCAAAAGCAGGTAAGTTAGAAAGATCAACTCTTCCAACTTCTAATGTCACTTTTCCCGGCAGTTCAATTTCGTCAAAATTTCCATCAGAAGAAACATTTCTATTCCAAGGCTTCCAAGTAACGCTGACGTCGGTGCTGACTGAATCCACATCCGTCCAATTTGCATCAAAAATTCCATAGAATACATCCGCTGCCCACGATCCACAATGATTGGAATGACCATCGGGTGGTATGTTCCATTTATTATCTAAGCAATACGTCCCCGAATAGGGTACATGAACATTTCCGATGATGTATATCGATCGCAAATCAGCCGTTTGATTTCTAACAGCTTCAATTTGTGCTTTCGTATATATGTGATCTTTTGATGATGGTATGACCACGGCAATTACATTATAACCATCTCCGGTCAAATCCGCCTTCATTAGCTCGATGTCTGTGGTTATATCCGCATCCATCGCCGAATCAATTAATACCAAAACACTTCCTTTGTGATGCTCGGCTGCCATATTAATTCCAGCATTTACATATCCAAAGCCTTGAAAACCATTGCTTCCCTTTTTGAAAATAAAATATTCATAGGATTTTCCTACCGTTACGGTTTCGTCTGTAAAAGTGTTCGTGGAACCGCCTGCTAACGTTTGAATGGGTGCACCCCAACCCGTAGTACCAAAATCTTTTCGATATACTTGGTAGCTGGTAGCCGCAGTATGGGCTTCAAAATTAACCGTAATACTTGGCGTTGACTCATCTACCTCTACCGAAGTTACCACGGAGTAGTCTTTTGACGTTTGAGCAAAAACAGAAAAAGAAAATAAAATGGCAGCAGCAAACAGAAATGTTCTAATTTTAGTTGTTTTCATCTTTTAGGGGATAACGATTTTTTTGAAATAGACAGAATCGTCTTCATTAATAATTCGTATGAAATACGTTCCTTTGGCAATTTTAGTAGTATCAAATGAGAAGTGGTTATCACCCACTTCAGTAGTATTTAAGTACAAGAATATACCTTTTTCATCAATTAATTCGAACTTTTTAAAGGGTTTATCCGACTGAACAGTCATCTGAATCTTGTTGAACGCCGGGTTTGGATATACCAAAACGCTTCCCGTACCCACTGCATCAACTCCGCTGGTTTCGAAAACTTCAATGTAATTTTCTTTAGCCAAACTGTCTTTATTTGGGCCCAAGGTTGCATGCAAGGTAATGGTGTACTTACCCGATTTATTAAAAATAATTCTTGGCTCCTCACTGGTTTTATCCGTACCATTAACAAAGATGTGATCGCCTCCAGGACTTACCTCCCAAACATAAGTTATACTTCCACCTGTTGTGAAATTTGTGAAATTCACAACATTTCCCTTCACTGGCTTTTTATTGTCGGCTGCAAAATCAATCACAATTGGGCTCGGTGGGTTTGTTGCTCGATAATGGTCGCGATATTGAATGGAATTAGGGATAAAGGTGCCACCGATCTCTGTTCCAACAATAACCAGTATTGGAATTCGTTCGGTGGTGGCAAGCCATTTATACTCAACTCGATTAACGGGTTGGCCAAAGCTCAAAGGTGGGGTGGTTACCGCAATTGAATCATATTCGGTGATGATTGATTTAACCCGAATGCAACTAACGTTGTTGGCATATGGCGTTGAAATCTTTCCCCACCCATCTACAATGTTTATTCGTGTTCCGCTTCTAAAAAAGTTGCCCAGTGGTATTATACCTGCAGTTAGGGGCACTTTAACAGCAAACGTGGTTGTATCGATATCGCCAAAATCGAGGGGAAAGGTGTAAATCTCATCCGGATCCGTATGCTTACCCATTTGTGGAATTGGTAGGGCGCTAAATTGAAATCCTATTCCAATGTCTGTAAAGTTTGCGTTCGAAGTTCGATAGAAGTTATATATGTTCTTGAATTGAAAAGCAGCTACACCGGCGGTATCTGCCAACTTTTGGCCAATTGCCGTAAATCCAAAATTGAGCAAATACGGTGTTTTTGAGCTCGAAATATATTCGTTGATGCCTTGCCCAGTTAAACCCAGGTCGGTGAAGTCCCAGCTTTGGTTTGCGCCTGTTTTCGTGATGGCCGTTTTCCCCATTGTGAGCGACGTGGAATAGCGAATCGTATCGCCGGAAACCGGCATATTCGTCTTGTTAATCGTAATCTGAGCAATGCCAAAGAAAGGAAGCAAAACTCCTGTGGCCAAAAGCGCGAGGGTTTTAATCATACGGATGTTTTTCTTTGTAATTTTACGAAGTTAAAAATTAAAAAAAGCGCATGTTTCAAAAAATACGCCACCTTTTCATAATTGTGACCATTTTCTTGAGCTATTTGAACTCAATTGCGCAAAAACCTTGTGGTTACATCGCAAAGGTCTGCGCTGAAAATGGAATGAATTCTGTCGAAACGGATCAAGCAATTGACGTTACCAACTATCACATCAAACTAACCATAGCAAGTTTTAGTAACAAAACCATTTCAGGTTCAACTGTTGTTTCGTTTAAAGTAGGTAACACAAACATTTCTTCTTGCCAACTCATGTTGGAAGGCTTAACAGTCGACAGTGTGGTTTACAACTCTAACACCCTGTCTTTTAGTCACATAGATAATATTCTAACCAGCAACTTCCCAAGCCCGCTGTCGGCAGGATACAGTGCTCAAATTGAAGTTTTCTACTCCGGTAAGCCTATTAGAGATGCTACATGGGGAGGGTTTTATTTTGTGGATGAATACGCCTTCAACTTAGGCGTGGGTTTCACATCCAACCCGCATAATTACGGCAGAGTTTGGTTTCCTTGTAAAGATGATTTTACTGACCGAGCAACCTATCAATTTGATATTACAACAACAACAGATAAGAAGGCAGTCTGCAATGGCATTCTGTTGGAAACAATAATAAATACGGATCAAACACTTACCTATAAATGGTTGATGCAGGATGAAATTCCAACGTATTTAGCCTCCTTTGCGGTTGCACCGTACACCTTTACTCAATATACGCACAAGGGCATACCAGTGCTGCTCAGCTCGGTTTTGAGTGATTCGGCAAACATGGCTGCTTCTTTCGAAAACCTTCCGGGATGCATTGAAGCCTATTTGAAATTTTATGGTACACATACCTTTAGCCGCATTGGCTTTAATGCAGTACCTTTTAACGGAGGCGCCATGGAGCATGCCACGAACATTGCTTATCCAATTTTTGGCATAACTGGAGACAAAGCTTACGAAACGCTCTATGCACACGAATTAGCCCATCATTGGTGGGGAAACACGGTAACCTGTGCAGATGCTACTGATATGTGGATTAACGAAGGTTGGGCATCTTTCTCTGAACGGTTGTTTTTAGAATGGGTATATGGCACTGCTCGATACAAAGAAGACATTTCCAACAATCACTGGGCCGTTTTACACCACGCTCATATTCGTGACAAAGACACCTTGCCCGTTGCGGGCATTGGGCACGATCAAACCTATGGCTCTCATGTTTACGACAAGGGTGCCGACATGGTGCACACCCTACGCGGCTACATGGGCGATGAGCAATTTTTTAAGGCAGTTCAGAGTTTTTTGGTCGACTATAAATTTAAGAGCGTTACTACGGCAATCTTGCAAACGCATTTTCAAAATTACACCCAAGTTAATTTGGCTCCTTTTTTTGATCAATGGATTCGTAAAAAAGGGTTTGTGCACTTTGATGTGATCGATCAGCAGACTTCGGGCAACGCCAGTACAGGATTCTCAACTAAGTTGAAGCTTCGTCAACGCCTTCGTTTTACCACCGATCTTTATACCGATGTTCCTATGGAGATAACCTTCATGAGCGCTGATTTTCAAAAGCAAACGAGCACGCACCTGTTGAGCAATTATATAACAGAGGTCGAAATAAAGTCGAGCTTTAAGCCAAGTTATGTTGCATTGGATTTCAATGAAAAGCTTAGCGATGCCATAACAGATAAATACTATGTTGTTAAAGATACCGGCACCTTTGATTTTAAGGATGCCATGATGATGGTGCACGTTACGGAAATAGCCGATTCTACACTGATACGCGTCGAACACCATTGGGTTGGAGGAGATGCATATTTTGCGACCTCCACGCTACCTGTTTTATCTAAGGAACGTTATTGGACGGTGGATGGAATTGGGGTGAACAGCCTCAAATCCAGTGCAGTTATAGAATACAACGGCCGAAACTCGGGCATTCTATACGATCAAGGATATTATGATAATGGGCTAATCAAACTTCGCGAAGACAGCTTGGTGCTAATGTACCGAACCACGACTTCTTCGCCGTGGGTTAGATTGGGGAATTACACGCATAATATGGGTTCTCCGTACGATCGAAGAGGAAGCTTCACCATCCATCAATTAAAAGCCGGTGAGTATTGCTTTGGCATGAACGATGCCAAATTGCTTAACATTTCGCCAAATGAAACAATGGGATTTGATGCCAACATTTTTAAGGTTTACCCCAATCCAACGGAAGGAATTTTACACATCTCGTACGATGAAAGACTATCTGGGATCGTAGAAATCACGAACAGCAATGGGCAAGTAATACTTTCTCAGATCATTAAAAATCAAAAACTTTCGATGGATGTGGATACCACCTTCTGGAGCAAAGGCATCTATTTTATTGGTTTGGTAAAAGATGGAAAAAGCTACGAATCGAAGGCGGTTTTGGTGAGATAGCAAAGTTGGGCAGTTATGGTTATTGGACATCATTGCTGAGTAGAGGCCAATTGACCAATCTTAACTTCAAGTTAAATTCAATTAGTAATGGATGCCATAGAGAAACGAAATCATATAATTACATCAGCCATATCACCCTTTTTGAAAGAGAATGGATTCAAGAAGAGGGGCAGATATCAATTCGCAAAAAATGGGATAGGTGACGAGATTACGATTGAAGTGATAAACAGCAGGTGGAATGATAAAAATTATGTGAAGTTTGAGTTTGAAATTTGGTTTTACTTTAAACCTGAGTTCGATTAATCTTTTAAAATTCAGATTTGGATAGAGGCCAAGTAGTGAGGCGAAAACAGGAAGGTTTATAGTTATAAACCGACTGCTTTAAACGAAGCTAATTGGGTTTCTAATACAAAAGCTCGCATTTCACTTGTGAAAAGCGACTTTCATCGTAAAAATTACTCGAAAGGGCCCGCCCTGTCTTCTAAATTTTTACTCGAAACTCACTGTCCAC
>JBLHHI010000050.1:0-23767 GCA_047614125.1 Bacteroidia bacterium
GGAACTTTTTCAAAAGTACGACTTCATAGCCGCTTGCCAATGGTATAAAATGCAGGCAAAGGTTGTAGGATGGAGTTGGCGATAATTTTGTTGTACTAGCCTGTAGGGAGGATGGTTGGTTTCTAACCTGCAATGAACGCTAAGAATCTGAAAGGATCGCGCAGCAATCGAATTCCAAGTTAGCGAAGGCAACACATTATTATCTAGAAAATATGCGTGACGCTAACTTGGAAAGATGGTGAATGGTTAACGAAACTGAGGTCTGAATTGTGAATTCTAGTACAAGAGATTGGTGGAATGATGAAATAATTGCGACTGGCAACTCCGGATAATTTTGAATGTTTAATTGTGAATTTTGCATTGGTTTTGGTTCGATACAGCAATCACAGTAGATTAAATTTGCTGAACATAGATCAATAAATCTGTTCGTTATTTAATGTTCAAAAGTCACATCTACCGCAAGTTTATCGCCAAGACTCCGAATAGAGTGGTACGTTTTTCTCAGTCTTAAGGTCGAATCATTCAAATTCAAAAAATAAAGGGTATCTCCATTCTCTACGAGCTTGAACCCATACCAGTGAATTAAATGCCAACTAACTAGCACCGTTTGTGCTTCTATCGAATCACACTGAAGTAAGCCTCTTTCATAATTGCCTCAACCACCATTGTTGCGATTGTATGTGGTTACATCATCTTAATAACACGTTTTATAGGAATCCCACATTTGGGTTTGAGCTCACAATAAAGCTGATATAGGATCCGGCTTAAGAGTTGATGTTTTCGCTGTCATTTTCCATGGCATAGCACAGAGTAAATCATTTGCTGCTTTTGATTCTTCTTCTTTGGAGCATGAACTCAACATAATCAATGCAAGAAAAGGAATTAGTATTTTTTTCATATTGCTATTTTATATCAGTCTACGAGGTTTAACGACCTTTTAAATCGCCTATTTACCCCTCTTCTAACCGCTTCGCTCTTCGAGCCCAGAATGAGGCCAAACTGAGTCCGGCAATAATGTGCCAAGCACCCCACCAAGCTGCAATAAAGGTCATGCCGCCAATGGCCAGTGTTGGGTCGAATATTTTTGGATTAAATAATAAGGCCAGTGCCAAGCCGGTGTTCTGTATGCCGGTTTCGATGGATATCGTTTTTCGGTCTTTCTTGCTGAGTTTAAATAATCGTGCAAAGTTGTATCCAAGCAAAAAGGCCAAAGTATTCTGTATGAATACCAAAAGCGCTATGTATTTAATGTGTTTTAGGAATAGATCGAAGTTTTTAACGAAGATTACCACCAAAATGGCTATGAAAATAACCATGGAAGCGCGTTTCATAAAAACGACCATACGCAAGGTTGTCTTTGGGAATTTGTGGTTTACAAACAAGCCCAACATCAATGGTAGGCCTAAGATTAAGAGAATGGTAGTAAAAACATGAAAGGGATCGATGTGAAGAGGCTGAACCAAGTCTGCGTGGCCCGTAGTTGTGTAAACTTTCACAAAAATGTTTCCCCAGAAAGCAAAATTAAAGGGTGTTAAAATCAACGCTCCCAAATCGGAAACAGCCGTGAGACTTACCGACAAGGCTACGTTCCCCTTGGCTAGATTGCACATAAAGTTAGAGATGTTTCCACCCGGACAAGCGGCCACCAGAACCATGCCCAGCCCAACCGTCATAGTGATGTAGTTTCGAAAGGCAATTGCCAAAATAATCGTCATCAATGGCATCATCACAAATTGTGAAATGGCGCCCACAATGGCTGGTTTTGGTTTGTTAAATAATCGTGTAAAATGATCGATCTTTAATTCGAGTGCCACGCCAAACATAATGAAGGCGATGGCAAAGTTGAGCACCAATTGGCTGCTCGAATTGAAATCAATCTTAACGGAATCGAGGGCTTGAAGAGATTCGTACATAGCGGTATTACTTTTGTAAATGTAAGCGATAAAAAACGGTGGCCTTGCACAGCCAACTGTCTGAAAAATCGGTGTTGAGCTGTTGGCGATCGTCGCCAAAATATATTAGAGGCATTCCAAAGGCTACTTTTTCATTGTATATGCGATAGGATCTTCCTATGGACCTACCAACGCTGAGCTGGAGGTTAATACCACTTTTAAGTTCATATTGGGCATAAGCAAAAACTTCATTCGTTGCACGAGCGAGGTAGCGATGTTCTTCGTTAAGAACTTGTGTATTAATATTATAGGATCTGATCTGACCTCTGAAATTGATGCCCAGTTTGGTAGACAGAAGGACGGTATAATTGAGATCTACCGACAAAGGGAGCAATACCTTGGCTTCAAACTTCTCCGTTGCACTTAGATAATACATTCCAAAGATCGGAACCACAAAGGTTCCAAAGAGTTCCTGATTTACGTAAGCTCCAAACTTGTAGTTAAAATGATCCGATTTTTCGTACTTCATCAAGGCCACTGCTCCAAGTTGGAAGTCGCGCCTATTTATGTTTTTAAAATCAGAGGAAATCTTGGGCAGCAACATGTAGGTGCCGCTCAACTTGCTGTTGTGTTTAATGTTTGCCCCACATTTTAGCGTAAGTCCGGTTAGTGTCTCTTCAGATCGACCGGGATTAAACGATCCCTTCGTTTGTTCAAAGCTTACGCCGGTTAGAACGGTGATTTTTGAATTAAGAACAATTGGAGCTGTTAAATCACCATTTATTTCGGTGAGGGTGGTGGTGGCAATGGCTGTATCAAAGGTGTTGAGAGATGTGGTGGTATAATCGAATTTTGCCAGATCAACATAGTTTTGAGCACTTGCCTGAAATGCCAACAAGCACAATGCAATGGTTCTGATGGTGGTTTGAAAGACGTTCTTTGTTCTCATGAGATCGTGATGAGGTAATTTGTTGTAACAAAGATGAAAGATTAACACCAAGATTAATTATCTTATTTTGCATTATCTAGCATTGCATCTCTATTTTCGAGCATTAGTACATAGTTGTAGTCCACCAATATGTAATTGGTGATATTATTCTATTGATAGAATATTAAATAATGCAAATATTACCATCCTACTTGATTGTGCTAAGCTTTTTATTGAACAATGATAAAATTTACATTTAGGATGTTGAATGTAAATCAGGATTTAATGATTTTTGGAAGTAATGTGTAGTTGGTTTCGATTCTTCAGAACGTACCTATTCCCAAAGTAGCCTACGTTATTCAGCCATGGATTCTATCGTTCTTTCCGGGTGTTTATACCCCCATTGGTTGAAATGCCATGAGACCAGTTGTGGGAGTAAATCGGGGCGCTCACCAAGATAGAAAAAATACATCCGATCTATTTTTCTGACTAAATGATTAATCAATACAGTTAATCATATTACATAATGTTATCGCCGAACCACTTTTTTTACGATCAAACCATTTGCAGATGCGATGTGAAGGAAATAAACTCCTGCCGGTTGGTTCGAAAGGTCAACGGTCTTAGTAGAATCATGTAAGCTTATTGGAGCAGCAATGATCTGGCCCATGGCATTTACAACAGTTATTCCCTCAACTTCAATTTGGGTTGACAAATGAACCAGTCTCGAAGTTGGGTTTGGGTACATTGATACCTCAGGCCCTTGCTCTAAATGATTCTTAATTCCTACTGAAGTGCATGCTGATGAGAAGGTTTGCAAAGCAGCTATCTCATCCGAATTCAAAACCCGAGAATAAATTCGTATGTCGTCGATGTCGCCGATAAAATCATCGTTTATATTGAAGTTTACATTTCGTCCAATTAAAAAGGTATCCAACGCTGTATTCCAAGTTTTTGTGCCTGTACCGGCAAGTGCGCCATTAACATAGAGCTTACCTTCGGAGCCGTCGTACGTGGTTGTGATGTTAAACCAACCCGTATCTGGATAGTCGTACACAAACTTAATGTCGGAACCAAAACCAAAATGTCTAAATCCCTGTGGACTCACTCCTACATTTGTGCCCAAGGCAATACCATACGCCTGGCCGGTGCTCGGTTTCCCCCAGCAGAGCGGCACATCAGAGTCGACGCTGGTTTCCAATCGAATCCATAAGCTTACCGAACGAGCCGAATTGCCGGAAGGCAGCCCAATTGGAGATGCCGTAATTACATCCAGACCCGAAAATGAATACGCGGAGTTGGCATTTCCATTGCGATCGGTGGTTAAGGTGGCGCCGGTTACAGTGCCGTTGTGACCATTTCCGCTTTCATCCATGGCATTGCCATCAAAGGGCATGCATACTTCTAGGCTGTCGAACAAGTTGACGGTTTGGGCGTCTGCGGTACTAACGAAAAGTGAAAGGAGGATGTAAATTGTTTTCATACTATCAGTTTGTAAATGTTGGAATCAAAAATAGGTATTCTTGAATTAAACCATAATCCGCAATACAATTACGGGTACATGCCTTACAATGGTTTTGCAATATGAATGGTTTTGTGACGGCGACGACGTTGGCATAGGCGTTGATAGAAACCTCCAAAGAATAAATCGAAAAATTTTAAAGTAATATTGAATCTCCATCGTCTTCAACTCTATGAAGACCGTGTTGTCTGTTGAAATGACTGAAAAATCCAGAACTTCCGTAACGCAAACTATAAAACTCTATGGTGCAAAATTGGGTGGATTTATAAAATCTAAGGTAGGCAATAACGAAGAAGCTAAAGACATTCTTCAGGATGTTTGGCATCAGCTCAGTAGGCTAACGAACATTGATGACATTGAGAATATGAGCGGTTGGCTTTACAATGTAAGTCGTAACCGAATAACGGATTCTTTTCGAAAGAAAAGGCCTGAATCCTTAGAAGACTTGTCCTTCGAAGATGAAGAAGGTGAGCGCATTTTTAAAGAAGTTCTCCTGTTGGACGACTCGGCCAGCCCAGAACTTGCATTGTTTAAAGAAGTGTTTTGGAAGGCGCTGTTTAAGGCCCTAGATGAACTGCCTGAAAAACAGCGTGAAGCCTTTGTGCTCAATGAAATAGAAGACATGACGTTGCAAGAAATTGCCGATCAAAACGGCGAAAGCATTAAAACCATAATTTCCAGAAAAAGATATGCGGTTATATATTTAAGAACACAACTCGAACACCTTTATGGAGACTTGTTGGATTAAAAGATAGTAAGATATAATATTTAAGAAGAAAGAAATGAACGAAGAAACAAAGAACAAATGGAAACGCAGAGCACCCTTTATGATCCCATTGGTAATTGCTGGAATGGCTCTCTTGGTTTATGTGGTAATGCGTCTGTGGAATGGTATTCTACCCGAGGTTATTGGCGTTGGAACCATTACGTATTGGCAAACCTTGGGCATCCTCATCCTGAGTAAAATACTCTTTGGCGGATCTAAATTTGGCTCATCCAAACACAGCAGTAAGGGCCCTGGTATGGCACGAAAATTTTCGGGTATGAGCATCGAAGACAAAGCAGCTTTTAAACAGGAGATGAAGGCGCGCTGGTGTTCGGATGATGAATCCTCCAGTCAGGATACAATTTCCGACGAATAATTTTACCGTTTAAAGCAAAATTCATTATAAGCACGGCACTTGTGATGCTGTATAGCCATTTAACATCGACTCGAATTGGTGGAAAGTTAAAAGTGGGTGCATTTAAAAATTCATCCAAATTTTTCGTTTTATAATAGGTCAGGATTTGTTTAGAAAACCATCATTCGTCGTACTCTTTTAAACTCCAACTTCTTCAAAATTGCAAACTACCGCCCTAAAAGTGGTGGGACCCAATGCCCTTGCCATGTTCATTAAAATTTACTCAAACCACTGAAAACAAAGCAGATGAACTGAGATTTTCTGGATCCAGTGTGAATGGATGAGGGTTAAGGCTTTCATAAATATTAAAAAAAATAAATCGTGAAATATTAAAGTAATCTGGAACTTGTTTCGTCTTCAATTATATAAGACAACTTAAATAAATAAAAACATGAAACATTCAATCTTGCGATCCATCCTAATCGGCCTCTTGGTTGGCTTGCTTATTTTTACAATGCCGCGTCTATTCTTTGCATTTCTTATTATTGGATTGATTTTTAAACTTCTAAAAGGAGGAAGATCCCGAAATGGCGGCTGGGTTGAACGTAAAATGGCTTTCACCGATCGCGTTCGTTCTATGAGTGATGAAGAATACGAAAACTTCAAGAACACTCGAACCCATTGCTCGGGTCACTTTTATCAAGAAAACCTTAAAAATCAAGAAGTATGAAACGAAAATCAAACAAGATCATTGTATTTGTAGTCGCTTTGATTACGGTAGTATGTTTATCGATGACCACACAGCATCATTGTAAACAAAGTAATAACAATGGATATTCGAAGCATTCGTGCACACAAACGGAGCATCCAATCCAGCATCATAAAGATATTGGGGATCTTTGATGAACTAAAATTTTGGCGGAGGGTAAAATGTCGGGATACTCCCGACATTTTCTGTTTAGGCTTTATTCGTCTTCGTTTCCAGAACTTATATGCGGTATGCGAACTTGATTTACAATCAATCCACCGAATTGGCGCCTTTACCTTTGAGGGTTGAAACGCATTAGCCCCTACTATCCTGAGTCTGAAGCCCGGCTTGTGCGATGGTGACTAAGGATATTTAACATCAAATCTTATAAATATCTGTTGGATTATCCAACATGATGGCCCTTCCTTGTTTTACGGCAATTGGACTGCGAATTAGATCTGGGTTTTTGATGATTACGTTCAACCAATCTTCATCTTCAAACTCCACTCCACGTAAATGGGTTTGATAATACGGCTTGCTCTTATCCAATAGGTCTTTGGGCCGCAAATTGAGCTGTGTAAGCAATTCTCTCCATTGTGTTGGAGTTTTATTCGACTTGGAATATTCGATGGTAAATACACTCTTTGTTACCGACTTTGCATAGGCCAATGCCTTTTTTGCCTTCGAGCAATTCAGATTGTACATGATGGAAATTTCCGGTGCCGTACTAATTGTAGATTTTCGATGCATACACTACTTTTTTAGAATCAGTTTACAAGATAGAATATTTTTATGAGATTACAATGACGTTGTTGTGCTCGTATGTGAAAATCTTTTAAAAATTATTGGTTGCTGTTCAAGCTTAGTATTGGATTTCAATGCATTAGTGCGGTTTTAAAGGATACTGTTTTAAGAACTAAGTATACTGAACAAAGTATACTGTTTATTAAGAATTTTTATGATTGGTGATAACACCAACCACGGCCTTGCAGATTACAAGGACGAATCTTTCGCGCTTCTTTAAAATGGTCGCGCAAAAGAACTCACTCGGCTCAAGACGCTGTGGTCTTGACAAGATGGACCTTAGCGAGTGTCTTTTGCGAAAATAAAGCACGAATGACAAAATGTTGTGCAAAGGAGGTTATAAAGCATGCTCCCAATTTGAAGAGTCCAAACAAACTCTATTTCCGTGCATTCACAACTGCCAATCTTGTCGAAATTGTCAGGATCAACAGTGTAACCAGCAGAGCAAGAGCAGGTACCAAAAGCATTTGGGAGGATGAACCACCCATCGATGAAATGCCGAAATCTGTTAAAAAGTCGTTTAACCGAGTTATGGTGATTGCGCTTAAAAGCGTTGCTCCAACAAGCGATGCACCAACGAGCATAGCATTAACAACGATGATTGGCGCTGAAATCTGAGCATCTGAGAAACCCAATAAGTGCAGGTTTACCAGTTCATCTTTGCATTTCTGAACAATGAGCTGGTTCGACAAAAACATCATGTAAAGCGCGGCCACTACCAGCAATATTCCAATAAGACCTACAACGCCTAGAACAACCTTAAGATAGAAACTGCTTTCTCCAGCAGCAATGTTATCGCGGTCGGTTTCGTAATTGTTTTTTTGAAAAAAGCCAAACATTTGTTCATCCGCTAAATCTTCACAAAGCAAGGCAAGCCGTGTTGGACGTGGCTTCTCGTTTGGAGTTCCGTAGGTTTTATTGGCCCAATTCATAAATGATTCCGGTACCAGTATCGAATTAATGGTTTGTGAATATCCTACGATCTTACCTTCTAATTTTACGCGATGATTCCCACTTCCAACAAATACATCAAACCGAATGCTGCTGGCCAAGCCCTCGGTTATTTGAGGAAGATTTTGCGTTGTGGCAAAGCCAAAGTTGTACAGGTTTAAGTAATCTTGTGGAATGATAATAGGAAGCGTTTCATTTCCGGGTTCCCACTCCCACTCTTCTACTGCCACATCTAAACATTGGTTGTTCAGCGATTCAAAAAACAAATCTGTATAGAATTTCGGCAGCCCTTCTCTTCCGCCGGCGCTGGCTTTAATCGGAAAGTAGGCCGCTTGGAAAGGAAATACAGCGGTGCAAAAATCCTGCTCTTCCAATTCCTTTATGTCATATTCCGAAAAGCTGGATGACTTATTGGTTAAGGTATTGATCACAGAAACGGGTTTGTTGATCACAACCACCTTCTGAGCTAAACTTTGTTGTTTTTGTTCAAGCAACGAGCCAAAGTCATTGTTGGCATTAATCGTAAAAATCAAGATGAAAAATCCCAACATAGAAATGGAGATGCTGGATGCCATGCCCACCACACTCATATGGCGCTGATAGGCCTTAAGAATAAGCTTAAACTGCAACCACATAATCAAATTCTATGGGTGGTTGGATGTGATGGGTTGCCATAATAAGACCAGCTTTTTGTAAAGCCAGTTCTCGACTCAGCAGCTCACACAAAAGTTCGGTGTTATGCGGATCGAGGTTGCTAAAAGGTTCATCGAGCAACACAAAGTCGTAATTCTGACACAAGCCACGAATAAAAGCCACTCGTTGGCGCTGCCCAAACGACAAGATTTGAACCTTTTTATGGGCAAAATCAATCAGATCGAGTTCTTCTAAAAATTGCAGAATTCGATCATTATTAAAACCTCGGGTTAGCGAAGCCTTTAAAACGATGTTTTCGAAAACCGTAAGATTTTCAATGAGTTTAAAACCTTGAAACAAGTACGATAAATGATTTTTCCGCACGTCCCTCCAAGTTGCTTTCTTGATGTTGGTTAAACTTTGATTGTTAAAAAAAACTTCGCCGGTGGAAGGTTTTAAATTGCCGTACATCATGTTCATGGCGCTGGTTTTTCCGGATCCAGAAATTCCACTTAACAAATAACTTTTGCCTTTTAGAAATGTCAAATTTTTATTCCACATCATTGATGTGCCCGAAACATCTTCAATGAAGGAGGCGCCAACCGATGCAAAGCGAATGGAGTTTATTTCATCCACTAAAACTCCGTAGCTCTGCGTTCAACAACATAAATCTCATCTACAAGCATCATAAGTTGATGCAACGAATTTGACTCGTTGTTGGTTGTTTTAGCCATTACATCTATGCTGGCATTACTCCTTCCAATCAAATCAATGTGACTGAAATATTTGGACGTAATACTGCCATATTGGTAGGCTTCGGTACTTTCTTTGATTTGATCTTTAAAACCTTTGGGATAACTCTCCATGTTTAAATTAGCATACGCAAAGCTTGGATTGCTCAATAAGCGCGTTATGTTTGGATCTGGCTTAGTGGACTTACCCGCTAAAAAATCGTTAATCATAGCCTTGGTTGTGGTGGCACAAAGCAAGTTGTTCTTAATTCCAATGTACATATCCATCGTTCTATTCTTAATTACATAGTAGCCCGCTGTGTCGGACAACTCAGCCTTTTCCATCATTCTTTTGATGACCGATTCATCATTTAAATTTGCTGTAAAAGTCATCATTGGAACGGCCTCTTCTGATTCTATGGTTTTGTAAACCAATTCATACCGCCCTGTTTCCGGATTGTATCTCGAGTCGATGGCTCGTTCTTTAGAAACGGTCATTTTTTCAATTCCTTTAAAATTGAAACACATGCTGCCTTTAATTGCACTTGCTAATTCGTTAAGGCCCACCCCATATTCTGATTTCAAAGTAACCGAAGCATCCTTCATCAATCCCATGTTTTCGTAGAGTTCGGCGAGTCCAGCCAAATCTACATTAAACCCCGCACTGAGGATGGATTGCTCCATGCCAAAGCCTAAGACTTCGTCTGATATTTTCGAATTTAAATACATGTCGGGCCCAAACTTTGCCTCATTTTCATCCGATAGATTCAGTCGATACGACAACTCAATTTGATCATCCTCAAAATTCAAATGCGCTTCGTATGAGGTATTCTCAAAATTTACATCAGCTTCGGGCATGTTCCGAGAATTGAAAACGCTTTTAAGGATCGATTCGGCATTAATAAATACACTAATATCTTTCGAGTTGCGATAAAACTTTTTAAATTTGGCATTGTTGGTTATGGCCAATTCTTTATCGGCCATAAACATTGTGTTTAAAGCGATTAGCCGGGTTTTTTCATCCCGCGACCATCCGCTGTTACCAACGAAAAGAGCCTTGTCATTATCGTACATAATGGCCACATCATCCACCAAAAAGTATGATTTATCTTTGCCAATTTTATGGGTGAATTCTAGATCCGCAGATTCAAACAAATCTTGCATGAATTGATAAAAAGTCTTCCCATCCTTTACATAACAAAGTAAGGCCTGGTATCGGTTGTGCTCAAATTTAGTTGTGAAAAAGATGCTCTTCTTGGTAAGGTCAATACCAATGCTCGATGGATCGTCGATGTATTTTTGAAAAAATTTGGCTACATTTTGATCGGTCGACTGTGCTTCACTGATGAGGTCTTTTGCCCATTCGTGTTCCTTAATGTTTTTAAGCTGTCCTTTTAAAAAAAGACTTTTTGTATCGAAAACCATCACCATGTCGGCTTCTTTCGGAATGATGTTGGCTTCTTTAGGTACCATGGTACAACTTGCCATGGTAATTGCGAATGCTAAGAAAATGGCAATTTTTGAGAACTTCATTAATCTGTTAATTTTGACAAAAATATTCAATTTATTTAGCAATGGTTGACATAAAACTTGGAGTTGAAAGGGATGAATGAAAAATGGTGGATTGAAGAATTAAAAGGTGCGGTAAATAAGCTTAAATGGATGGAGCTGGCTGAGCGAGCTTCCGAAGATGAATCCTATCGATTCTTTCTTTTTCATAACTTTCTTACTTCCGCTTCGCGCGATGCCATTAAATCGGCTGAAGTGATTCGAATGTTGTATACCATTAATAAAAGTGCGGTATTGCCTTTCTTGCCCAAGATGATTGAACGGCTTAGTCCAGAACTCCCGGATGCTATGGCAAGGGCTGTTTTTTGGTGCATGCAGAAATCCGCAATTCCAGAAGAATCGGAAGGGCGGTTGTTGGAAGCCTCGCTTTCGGCCTTATCCAACTACGCTCGCCCCATTGCCGTACGAGTTTTTGCTATGTCGTGCGCATATAAGCTTGCTAAGAAATATCCGGATCTTGTGCCGGAATTGCACGACGCCATTCGAGCCAACTGGGATGAAGAAAGTACGGGCTTTAAAAACAGAGGGCAGAAAATCTTAAGTGGCAAATTCAAGTTTTGAGCTTCATACCTGAGTTCGATTCATATTTTTAATTCAAAACTCAGGTTTCATCAAAGTCAATAATTTCAAACAATTTATTTCAACCTTGATTTGAATATATTTGCAGCCCTAAAAATCGACTTCTTTTAATGGCATTACAAGCTGGAATTGTTGGGCTACCCAACGTTGGAAAATCTACCCTCTTTAATTGTTTGAGCAATGCGAAAGCGCAAAGTGCTAACTTTCCGTTTTGCACCATCGAACCCAATATTGGCACGATTACCGTACCCGATCATCGGCTCAACAAACTTGAAGAATTGGTAAAGCCGCAACGGGTGTTGCCAACTACGATAGAAATTGTGGACATCGCAGGCTTGGTTAAAGGCGCGAGCAAGGGCGAAGGACTTGGAAATCAGTTTCTTGGCAACATAAGAAGCACCAATGCAATCATTCATGTAGTTCGATGTTTCGACGACCCCAATGTGGTTCATGTGGATGGAAGTGTTGACCCAGTACGAGACAAAGAAATTATTGATACTGAGCTGCAACTAAAGGATTTAGAAAGCGTTGAAGGAAGGAAGCAAAAAGCAGTGAAAGCCGCTAAAACTGGAGATAAGTCGGCCAAACTCACCGTTGAATTGCTCGATAAAATTCAGAGCCATTTAGAAACGGGAAGTTCGGTGCGAAGCATGGAGCTTACACACGAAGAAAAAGATATCGTGGAAGGCTTGCAATTGCTTACCTCCAAGCCTGTAATGTACGTTTGCAACGTTGATGAAGAAAGTGTTAACTCCGGAAACGCACATACTCAACGTTTTACGGATTCAGTTAAAGACGAAAATGCTCAAATTCTCTTTATCAGCGCTGCCATTGAGGCTGAAATTGCCGAAATGGATCGGGAGGATCAAGTGATGTTTTTGGAAGAGATGGGGCAGTCGGAAAGCGGTGTAGGTAGATTGATAAAATCTGCATACGAGCTCTTAGAATACATTACCTATTTCACCGCCGGAGAAAAAGAAGTACGCGCATGGACCATTACCAAAGGGATGAAGGCGCCTCAAGCCGCTGGAGTTATTCATACCGACTTTGAAAAAGGCTTTATTCGTGCCGAAGTAATTCACTACGCCGATTACGTGCAATACGGTTCGGAGTCGGCCTGTAGGGAGGTTGGGAAACTACATGTAGAAGGCAAAGAATATTTGGTTTTGGATGGAGATGTGATGCACTTTCGATTTAATGTTTAGCCCGACTTAGGCCCCACCGGATTGTTTCAGCATCCTGCTTTGATAATATCCATAAGTAGTATTTAAAAAAGTATCAAGACGGAAGTATCAAGTATCAAGATTTTATTTATTCTTCCTTCAATCTGACCATGAAAATAGTTCAGGGCAACTCCGATGACCGCAGCCGAGTGACCTAGCCCGTGTGCTTTCAAACTCAAAACCAAATAACCATCAAACTTATAACCTGAGTTCGATTAATCTTTTCAAATTCAGATTTGTATAGAACCCAAGCAGTAAGGCGAAAACAGGAAGGTTTATGTTTATAAACCGACTGATTTCAACGAAGCTAATAGGGTTTTATATACAAAAGTCCGCTTTACACTTGTGAAAAGCGATTTTCATCGTAAAAATTACTCGAAAGGGCCCGCCCTGTCTTCACAATTTTCACTCGAAACTCACTGTCCACAAGCGTTCTGAATTCAAAATATGAATCGAACTCAGGTTTATATTAAGTCCAAAACTTCCTTGATCGTTTCAACCGGTGCAAAGCACGTTTTATTCTTACACACGTAAAACAATGTTTTTCCTTCTTGATATCGATCTTTAAAAATTCCCGTTCCTTCTTCTTCCTTTACCGCCAAAAGGGCATTGGGCAGAAAGTGTTCATGCAACTTCTTCATTTCTGTTTTGGCACTTGAGCCCATCCCAATGATTTCGATGTTTTCTCCATGAAAATCTAAAATTGCTTGCATCCAATTACTAAAACCAGATGGGTACGATTTAACAGAAGAAGTTATTTTAGACAACTGGTTATCAGCTATATGCGCATAAGAATCGTCATCAAAATAACGAGAAATCCAGATGAGGTTTCGGCACATAACCGAATTGCCCGACGGTAGAACATTGTCGAAATAATCCGTAGTTTTTAGCACCAAATCATTCTGGCTGTGGGACGTGAAATTGAACATTCCTGTTTCGTGGTTGTAAAAAAACTCCAATGTATAATCCGCTAAATCTCGAGCTCGTGTTGCCCAAACTTCGTCGAAGTTCAATTGATAAAAATCAATATATGCTTTGATCACCAAGGCATAATCCTCAATCACGCCCGCAATGCTCGACCGACCGTTTTTAAAATTTCGTTTTAGCGTATTTTCGTCACTTTGCAATTCGGCAAAAATGGTACTTGCCAACGTATGCGCAGCATCATTGAAACTCGCCATACCCGTTGCTTTATGGGCAAATACAAAACCACTTAAGGCCAAGGCATTCCATGCGGTTAAACACTTGTCGTCTAAGCCAGGGTGTATTCGTTTATGGCGATGTGTTCGAAGAAGGTCGTTGATTTTTCGAATTCGATCTTCCAATTCGATTTGTGTGATGTCATATTTAATGGCAAGCTCTGCATCGCTTTTGTTTCTAAGCAGAATGTAGTTTGCTTCCCACTCGCCCAATTCATTAACATTGTAATAATCAGAAACAAAGGCATAATCATCGCCCAATACATGGTTCAACTCACGCACAGACCAAACATAAAACTTGCCTTCAACTCCCTCACTATCTGCATCATATGCCGAATACATCAGGCCACTTTCGCTCATAAACTCATCCAATAAAAACTGACCGGTTTGCATTACCACCTGTTGGTATTCAACTGTGTTTGTAGCTAAAAAAGCCTTCGAATACGTTTCGAGCAGTTGACCATTGTCGTACAACATTTTTTCAAAGTGCGGCACCTTCCAAATCGCGTCTACCGAATAACGGGCAAAGCCTCCAGCAATTTGGTCGTAAATGCCACCGCGAGCCATCTTAATTAAACTTAAGTTAACAAAGCTTTGAAGGGCGTGGTTTTGGGTGTTACTGGCATAACGCAAAAGCAAATCTAAGTTGCTTGGCATAGGGAACTTAGGCGCTTTGTTCATGCCACCGTGCTCATAATCAAAACTTTTGGCCCAATGCGTTATGGACTCATCCACTTCGGTTAGAGATTCATTTTGGGTGTGTAAGGCACCATTTGAAGTTGGCAATCGCTGGCTATCTTCCATACCCAGCATGAGTCTTTTTGCATAATCTTCAAGTTTCTCGGGGTTTTGCACAAACTCGATTTGGATGGCTTCCAAAACACGCAACCAGTCTTCTTTTCTAAAATACGTGCCACCATGAAAAGGTCGTCCGTCTGGCAGTGCAAAACAATTCAAGGGCCAACCTCCACGCCCAGTAATTAACTGAACGGCGTTCATATACACATTATCTACATCCGGGCGTTCTTCCCGATCCACCTTTATACAAGTAAATCCGGCATTCATTATTGCAGCAACTCCCTCATTTTCAAAGCTTTCCCGCTCCATTACATGGCACCAATGGCAGGCGGAATAGCCAATGGAAATGATGATTGGTTTGTTGGAGTTTTTAGCTTGTTGCAAAGTTTCTTCATTCCATGGCAACCAGTTAACCGGATTGTGCGCATGTTGAAGGAGATACGGACTTGTTTCATTTGCCAGGGCATTTGAATGAAGATGTTTGTTCATGAGTTTCAAACTTGACGAAAAAAGATGGTTAATTCAAGCTTTGTAAAATCAAGTACATTATTTCATAATAAGCAAAACATGGCCTACTTAAATTGTATTTTTGAACGAAGCACAAATTCCTGTCAACTGGGTAGAGTTTATTAATTATCACCTTGAACGATGCGTTTTAGCGCTCATAACATAAAATAGTAGAATTGATGATTGCACCTTTTCCACGTCTTGGCAAGTTTGTCGTTGCCGCCCTCTTATTTCTTTTCTCGTATTGCTCAGGTTTTGCTCAGTACACTTTAATTGGCCAGAACTCCTTTGCAGGAACCAACTACTATGGCCCAATGACCCCGTCTACCACAACCGATACCTTTCACAGTCGACATGCATACATGTATCCAGAAGCCACCTTGGGTGGTTTGCAGCATGGCGATACCATTGCGAGCATTGAGTTTTATAAGAGTGGATCGAACGCATACAACGGCCGTGTTAGTTTTAAAATTTACGTTGCAAATTCGGCGGATGTAGACTTTGGCAATCCCAATATACACTGGGCCAACGAACGAGCTAAAACAAATACAACACTTGTTTATTCGGGCGATCCAACAAATATTGCTGCCAACACACCCGGCTTTAAACGCTTCCCCTTTACACAAAACAACTTTATTTATGATACCTCAAAGGGTAAAAACTTTAAGGTAATGGTGGAATACATTCAGCTAGACACGCAGGCGGTACCGGTAACTTGGGTGTATGAAAGCAATGCTACGGTTTCGGGCTTTATAAGCAACAACGAGTCAAAATTCACCAATGGAATAGGTTTACCCAAAGACAGTACCACCATATCGCAAGTTCGAAAGCCCTATTTAAAAATCAACTATCCAAGATTTGATCAAAACCTTGAGGTGGATAACATCTATTGCCTTGGCAGGGTTCCGATGTTAATGAATAAGGCCGATACCATAAAAGCGATTGTTCGAAATACTGGCAAAGGAACAGTTAAAAACAAGGCCATTATTTTAGAAACAAGCGGGTCGAATACCTTTCGAGATACGGTATACATCGACAGCTTGGCATCTTTTGATGAGACGATGGTTTTTTTCACCTCACACAAGCCAGATACGGCTGGAAAAGAAAACATTCTCATTCGCATTGGTTCCGATCAATACTCGGCCGATGACAGCTCACTTTACAGTCGTTTGGTTAATTACAACGTGTACTCACATGCCGATCCATTTATGGCTAATGCAGGCGGTATTGGTTTTAATGGCTCAAGCGGCGATTTCTTGGCACGTTTTTATGCAGACAGTGCCATCCACATAAATCAGATTAAGGTAGACTTTGCCCTTACTGGAAGATCGTTTCAACTGGGAATTTGGGAAAGCGGCGGTCAAGGATTACCTGGTAAAAATGTATTTACATCCGACACCTTAACTTCAACACAAGGAACCTACGTACTGCCTGTTTTACCCCGCATTAAAATTAGTGGCGACTACTTTGTTGGCATTCGTCAAACTGGAACGACCAACGTCGCTTTTGGTTACCAACCCGAAAGCCCCGTGCGGCCGGATGCATTCTATTTTGCGGCACCTCTTGGAGATACCATTTGGGTTCCTTTTTCACCGGGTTTCGATTTCCGTTTTAACATACAACCCCGAATTCAAGTAAATCACGATGTTTCTATTATTGCTGCAATTTTGCCTGCAAACGGCGAAGAGCTTGAATACAACGAATTCGACAGCATCGGGCCAAGTGTTTGGCTGTACAATTATGGCTTTAACGACCAAAATGCACCCTTCGACGTGGTATGTGAGATCTATGACCAATACAACCGGAAGGTGTATTCCAAAACTGAATTAGTAACCATCGATGCGGAAGATTCACTTCAGGTAAACTTCGACACTGCCTTTTCTTTAAACAATTATGGGCCCTTTGTAATGCGTGTTTATTCGAAACTATTTAGCGATCGAGTTCGAGATAATGATACCTTAATCATCCCCTTTTCGGTAATTATTCGTCACGATGTTTCTGTTGAATCATATTTTGACCCTGTTGAGGGTCAGGAGTTTGAGATGTTTGTGGATCGCGTTGGTCCTGTGGTTCGAGTTGTAAACAACGGAGTTGCCGATAAAAAGGGAATTAAAATTACCTCGAGACTTCGGCAAGGAGACAGCATCGTGAAGGTACAAACCGTAACCCGCGATATTGATGGTTTAAACAGCGCCATTGTACCCTTCGATTCCTTAACCATTCCCTTTCTGGGTGATGTACTATTTGAATGTTTTACGTGGGGTGTTGTAGATTCATTTCCAACGAACGACACTACTCGGGTAAAGGTTCGAACCAAGAAGAGTACCGATGCAGGAGTGAGGGCCATAGTACGGCCCCTTAAAAGCTCTCGCTATGATCGAACTTCGAAATTTGACCCCTATGTTAACATTCGCAATTACGGGGTTGTAGATCAAGATTCGGTTCATGTTTATGCCAAAGTTGATCAATTGGATGGCACGAATATCTATTCGGCGAAGCAAACCATCGCAGTCACAAAATTATCAAGCATCCAAGTTTTATTCAGAAGCTTTACCGTTCCCGATTCAACCCAAACCCTTCGATTTACCGTTTACACTGGTTTAAAAGAAGATCAAGATGCACGGAACGACACGCTGTCCAATCTCTTCTTTGCAGTTACCGCAAGAGATTTGAGTGTTGAGACGGTTTTGAACCCCGTTCATAAAAAGGTTTTCAACCAATCGGCTTCCTTTAAGCCGGAAATATTGGTTCGAAACGAGGGGAACAAAACGATTAACGATTCGTTGAGTACGTATTTCCGAATATCGGCCAATGACGGAAGCGTCTTGTACTTCGACTCTACGATGTTGCGAACGAGTTTGAAAATTGATTCTATCATTTCACTTGTATTTCCGGGTACGTTCAATGGAATTATCAAAGGAAAATACTTCTGTGAAACTTGGCACAGTTGGGAAAATGATCTTCGTGCCGAGAACGACACCTTGCGATCTTTTTTCGAACTTTCTTATCTCAAATCCGTGGCCATTGTAGAATTGGTGGAGCCCAAAAACATTCTTTTCCAATACAATAAGGGAGGTGTTACTCCAGCCTTTAAAATTAGAAACGACGGTTTACAATCCATTAAAACACCGATTGATTTCACTGTTTCAATACGCAATGAAGCCAATCAATTGGTTTACAACGAAACAGAAACCTTTCCATCCCTTGATGCTCAAGAAATTGAGCTTATTACTGCCTCCAAAGCGTATGTATTTCGAGATATTGGCAAAATGAGCATTCAAATCATTATCGTTAATTCCGAAGACCAATTTCATTTGGATGATACCATTCGTGGCAGTTTTACGATTGGCAAAGAAAAAGATGTGGCGGCGGTTTCCGTTGAATATCCAACGGCTGCTACCCAAATTTATGCCAACCGAACTCTGGCACCCAAGGCACTGTTTACAAATCTTGGCGACTCATTGCAAACTGCATTTTCGGTTTCGATGATGATTTACGATCCTTTGGGTAAGCTTACCTACAACTCCAATCAAAGTATTGAGTTGAAGATGGGTGAGTCAAAATCGGTGGTTTTTGACAGCGCATTCACGCCTCGTCAAAAAGGCATCTACAAAGCAAACGCCATTGTACGTTTGGGTGGAGATCAAGAAGTAAATAACGACACGGCCTTCATGGATATTGATGTTGCATTTCACATTGGAATTCAAGATTTGACCCATTCTTCTATTGAGGTGTATCCGAATCCAACGCATTCAAACGTGTCGATACAATCAGAATCGATTATTAATGAGCTTGTTATACGAGATGTATTGGGTAGAACATGGTATTCGAAAAGTGGGGTTTCTGAATCAAATCTGGAAATTGATGTGAGCACCCTACCTTCCAACTGTTATATATTAGGTATTAAAAATGAAGATGGATGGTTGTATACCCGAGTAATCATTGCTCGGTAGCATTTTACTCACATCCATTTTATTACTGAAAATAACATCACTTTCATACAACTTTTTTACAACATACATCGTCTATTGTATGTGAAGAGAGATCAAAATAATTTTATGCGCACCTTGTTTACTGTATTGCCGTTCCTCCTGATTTCGCAGTTGAGCCTTGGACAAATCACCAACAAGCAAATAAAATTCGAATCGGAAGATTACGATTTTGGAATCGTTCCTTTTAAGCACGGCATGATTGAAGCACAGTTTGTTTTTACCAATCATTCTGAACAAGATTTCATTATTCGAAATGTGGAGGCCAGCTGTGGATGTACGGTTCCGTTTTGGCCAAAAAAGGCCATAAAGCCTGGAGAACAAGCTCGAATAACCGCCACTTTCGATCCCAGCAATTTGGGCGGAGAAGTAGATAAGTCGATACAGCTATATGCTAATTACCAGGATATTATGGTTAAAAACCTACATATTAAAGGCATCATAGAAGTTCCACAGTCAGAATCAAGTACAGGATATCCTGGAGCAAATGGCTATCTGAGAGCCTTGGAAACAACCGTTGGGTTAAACGACATTGTTAATACCAAAAAATACACCAGAACCATACGATGGGTTAATGAATACAATTTGGCACTTAGCATCAAAGAAGTTACTCGAGTACCCGATTATTGTGCCGTTTCGTTCAGTCAAAAGCTGCTTCAACCGGGTGATACTGCGAACATATTGGTTGAGGTGGATGGAACGAAAGTTCAAGACTACGGTGTGCTTAATTCAAGCATTCAAATCCTTACGAACGACCGTTTTGTGCCGTATAAAGAAATCATAATAGCCTTTAATATCCACGATGATTTTAGCGCTTTGAACAAAAGAGCTAAGCGTAAGGCACCCGGCATTGTACTTGTACCCAGCAGCGTTGATCTTGGGGAGATTAAAGAAGGAGCTGTGGGCAAGGCTACCATTCTAATTAAAAACACGGGAAAATCAACGTTAATAATATACAAGGTTAAAGCCGATTGCAATTGTACCATCTTAAAAAACTTGGGTACAGAAATTCCTGCAGGCGTTACTAAAACGGTTGAAGTGAGTCTTGACAGCATTTATATTACAGGCAAAACCACCAAACAAATCACCCTATACACCAACGACCCGGTTCATCCGGTAGTTAGCATTCAATTGCATGCAAAGGTTTTAGAAAACTAATAACCTGAGTTCGATTAATCTTTTCAAATTCAGATATGAATCGAACTCAGGTTAGTACGCTTTTCGTCCACTGCCAACCATAATTTGGTATACTTTTTGTTCAATTTCAACGTACATACTTACAATGAAGAAGACAACTATTTTATCCCTAGCCCTTATTTGCGTTGTTAGCTCAATTGTTGCGGCATACATTTTTAGCAAATCATTTAGTAAGGAGAAATTACACTTAGAAAGTGATTATACTTCTGATAATCAGTCGGTAACGGTCAGCTATACCGGAAGTGATCTGAGCGATTTAAGTTTTGTAGAAGCAAGCAAGCGCAGCATTAACTCGGTTGTATTTATAAAAACAGAGTCGGAAGTAGTTCGTCGCAGTCCTTTTTGGTTTTTTGATATGGATCCGTTCGGCAGCATTGGTAAGGTGTCGAGTACTGGGTCGGGAGTGATCATCTCTGAAGATGGTTACATAATCACCAACTACCATGTTATAAAAGGCGCCAGCAAAATTGAAATCGTATTAAATAATCAAAAGAAAAATTTCACAGCAGAAGTGGTAGGAACCGCACCCTCCACAGATTTGGCGCTCTTGAAAATCAGCGCAACCAACCTAACAGCAATCGAAATTACCAACAGTGATGTGCTCAGTGTTGGCGAATGGGTTTTGGCGGTTGGAAACCCATTTAATCTAACCAGCACGGTTACGGCTGGTATTGTGAGCGCGAAAGGAAGAAACATAAACATTGTTGACAACCAGTTTCCGATCGAGAGTTTTATACAAACCGATGCAGCCATAAACCCCGGTAACAGTGGTGGGGCTTTGGTTAATCTTGAAGGAAAGTTGGTTGGGATAAATACAGCAATAGCCAGTAAAACAGGTTCTTACGTTGGATATGGCTTTGCAATTCCGAGCAATATTGTTGTGAAAATCATCAACGACTTAAAAGAATACGGACAGATTCAGCGCGGCATTGATGGTTTGGAAGTAACTGACATTTCGGAAGAAATATCTGCAAAATTCAACGATTTATACGATGGGGTGTACATAGCCGGAATTAATGCAACGAATAAAAGCAGCACAGACAAATTGAAAGTTGGAGATATCATTATTTCGGTGGATGGTAAAGAAGTTGCCAATAAATCTGCTTACGACGAACAATTGGCCTATCACCGCCCTGGCGACAAGCTGGTGTATATGATCTTGAGAAATGGCGAAAAAATCGCAAAAGATATAACCTTGGTAAACATGGACGGCGATTTTGAGCTTAAAGCCCGGATTACCAAAACATCAGAAACGTTGGGAGGAGAATTTGAGATGATATCCAAACTTGAGCAAAACCTTTACAACATCGGCAACGGTGTTCGAGTGGTTACCATAAGTCAAGGCCAATTGGCTAAGATGAACATATCTGAAGGATTCATCTTTTTATCGATCAACAATTCACCCATTAAGGATTTGGATGACTTCATGAACAAGATGGAAAATTTAAAAGGTCAAGTTCGTATTGAAGGCATATCTCCACAAGGTGGCCGACAAAATTTATCCTACTTCTTCCGCTAAAAATTTCTTTCACTTTGGGTTTAAACTTCCTTTTGGGGCCAAGTGAATAAGCCAAATTGCAAATAAAGCGAGCGGAAGTTAATGAAGCTTGTGGCTGCGAATATCCGCAACAACCATTTGGATTAGCCCGAACGTTCCTCCTACTGCAACCGTAGAATGCAAAATGGCATTTTTTTACGTCCTCTTATGGTTCAATAATGGAGGTGTTCGTTTTTTGAGAAGTTCATACATCCAAACCACAATCAACAGCATTAATAAATTATATATGCTGTCTTCAATTGGTATGGTTCCGATTCGTAAACCTATGATTTCTAGTTCATTATAGTTAACTACCGCTTGGGAGGTAAACAACCCTGTAAGCGCCCCGTTAACAACAATAAAGGGTATCCAACTCACTGCATACATGCGCCAAAATTTATGCAACCAGGATGGTTTAAACCATGCCGCTGCAAACATGGCAAGGGCCGTTGAAAGACAAGTAACCAGCGTATACAACTTATCGGGGTTTGAAATTGCGATTACCAACAAACCAATGCCCACACCCATCGACAGATTTTGAACTATTTTTCCAAGCAAGTCGCGTTTGAAATAATAATTCAACACTTCATAAATAAAGATGCATGAGAAAGGCACAAAGTAGAAGAACAACCATTCTTCTATGGGCAGGTTCAAAAAACGGATTCCCAGCGTGTAGTTTTCATTAAACCACCATACTCCTTCCATCGTAAACCAAACATCCCATGGGATGAAAATAAGTGCCATTGCCATTGCCGACAAGGCCAGCCTTGGCCAGTATTGTACATAGTTTAACTTGCGTTCAAAACTTGCCATGAGCGGGAAAGCAATGGTGAAAACCAGTATGAATAGATAGAGATATTTTGTTTCTAGGATGGACATTTCCTATGCGGAAGCTTTATTGGGCAGCAAGTATACAATAACCGAGTTTAGAACAACATAGCATCTCGGTAGTTTTATCGCATCGCAATATTAAAGTTATTGTCAAATCATTCCACCCACATTAAAAGGGATACTTGCAAATGCGTAATTTTCTATGGACGACCCTTTGTTTTGGACTTCTCATTGGTACTCAACCATGCCACGCTCAAAACATCAACCCGAGCAGCGACTTAATCTTTAATTCAAATACTGTAGCTCGCTTGTTAACAACAATGAACCAGGGCGCTTTTGACTCGTTGTATGCAGAGGATAATAGGTTTAAAGATGACTACTACCGTGCTGATTTTGTGTATGTTAACGAGAATACGGACACCCTAATTAAAAATATAGGAATTCGTTTTCGCGGCAATACTTCTCGAAATCACCCCAAAAAATCATTCAAAATTGATTTTAAAGAATTTGGTGGAAGCAAGTTCTTTGATCATAAGAAATTTAACTTAAAAGCCGACAACAACGACCCAACTTTAGCTCGATAATTAATGTCGTTGAAAATGTATCAAGCTGTCAATGTGTCAGCGGCAAATTATTGCTATGTTAAGGTATTTATTAATGGTGCGTATATGGGCTTGTATTTAAATGTTGAGCAAATAGATGATGAGTTTTTAGATCGACGTTATGGCAACGATACCAAAAACTTGTACAAATGCGCCTGGGGCAGCTCATTGGAACTTGATAACGACATTTACAACAATTCCTTTTTTGAACTGGAAACCAACAAGCTGGCCAACCATCGAAGTATATTGCAAGACTTCATCAACTTTCTAAATAAAACGAGTCAAGAGCAATTTGATGGCGGCATCGACACTGTGCTGAACGTACCCAATGCCATTCGCTTTCTAGCTGTTGAAGCGCTCATTGGTCATTGGGATGGATATGCGTACAATCAAAATAATTTTTACA
>JBLHHI010000051.1:0-23734 GCA_047614125.1 Bacteroidia bacterium
ATGAAAGCCGGGTTATAGGGCTGGCAAGCCCTAATGGACGATAAACTAAGTCCTATTATCTAACCAAAAAGTCGTCCTAAACTTGTGATGAACTCATAGGTACATATGCGCCTAATCATATAAATTAAAGAGGTTGTTTCATTTGAGGCAACCTTTTTTGTTTAGGGTTTCTGGTTTCTGGTTTTGAGTTTATGGTTAAATGCAACAACAAGCATCGGTGTCTTTCAGAGCCACATAAGTGCCAATACCACATTCAAGAAAATGTTGACGTGGCGAAGAATCTCATAAGTTGGATTTGAATGTAAAATAGGAACGATTCACGGTCACACCACTACCAGTCCTAATTCTCGAAAAGCTTGAACTTCTTCGCTCAACCAAAATTCCGTAAAAGATCCGCTTGGATGAACGTTGTTAAAACGAGTTTTAATGTTGGCCAACGTTGTTTTTTGTGAGGGTGTGATCCGTTCAAGAATGTCCCGCCACCAATATCCAAGCTCCTTGTTCAACGATATTTCAACAAGCTCACTGTTCAAAGAACATCGAAATACCAACTCGTTAGGTTCTTCATAAGTCTCTTCCAACAAACCCAACCAAAGTACGGCCTTATTCATTCGCTCAACAGTTAAAAAGCGCTGATTTTCAGAAACTTGTAAAACCTGGTTAATGTATCCCGGGTGGATGCTTGGGGTTGGAAAATCTTCATCAAACCAATCATTTGCAACCACATCAAAACCACTTCCGTGCATGAAGTTGTACAACGAGGTTCGCAATCCTTGATCAAACTTTGAATGATCAATTCCAGTTCCATCGCTGTGGTCAACATCATTGTTGGCAAAGCTTCCATTTTGATTGGATAAAGACCTAACACCAAAAGCGTTGGGTTTTAACCCAATGGGGCTGTGTACCGTCATCGAAAATTGGTGCCAAAACCCCGATGCAATTAAGTTTTTCTCAAATAGTTGGCGAACCATTTCCAACGAATCGATGGTTTCTTGTTCGGTTTGACTCGGGAAACCATACATCAAATAGGCGTGAACCAACATGTTGTTTCTGGTAAAATTCTCGGTAACCTCTGCCACTTGAGCCACCGTAACACCTTTATCTATTAGTTGCAACAACCGATCGGAGGCTACTTCTAATCCACCCGAAATAGCGATGCATCCGGAGGCATTGAGCAAAAAACACAAATCGTAGGTGAAGTTTTTTTCAAATCGTATATTCGTCCACCACACAACATCCAAGTCCCGATTCAATATCTCAATGGCAACGTCACGCATCAATGCTGGTGGTGCGGCTTCATCCACAAAATGAAAGGTGTTGCGACCCGTTTGAATCATAATCGCTTCCATCCGGTCGCAGATCAATGCGGCATCGATTGGTTCGTATCTACCAATGTAATCGAGCGAAACATCACAAAACGTGCATTTTCCCCAGTAACACCCATGCGCCAAGGTCAGCTTGTTCCAATATCCATCATTCCACAATCGATGCATTGGGTTGGGCATGCTCAACATTGAAATATACTGGTCAATCCACAAATCGCTGTAATCTGGAGTCCCCGTTTCGCGCTGTGGCACATCAAGTTCTATGCTCGAATTTATATATGCAACTTGATCACCGTCTAATACATAGGTTCGTTTCAAATCAGATTTAAGCCTGTGTCCTTCAATATGCTCTAACAAGATTCGAAGCGGCGCTTCACCATCATCCAAACAAATGAAATCAACAAACTCAAAAACTCGTTGGTCTTTTAAAGCACGAAGTTCAGTATTTACGTATCCACCACCCCAAACTACAATAACATCTGGATGATTACTTTTAAGCCACTTACCCATTCGCAAGGCCGCGTAAACATTGCCTGGAAATGGTGTGGTAAGAAGCACAACTTCCGGGGTACAATGTTCTACAGCACTTTGTAAACGGGCCAGCATCATTTCATCAATAATGTTAGCTTTCTCGTTTAATGCGTTATGCAAATCATCGAAGCTAGACATGGAAGCTGCCAATGATTCGGCGTATTTGCTAAAGCCGTAATGTGCACTCACCGAATTGGTGATAAAGGCACTGAGATCTTCGATGTACAGCGATGCCAGATGCTTGGAATAATCGGCGGAAGTTAAATGATCGATGAAGGATTGGGTGTGTTCAACGGCTTTAAATTGAGGGCCTTCGGGTAGAAAGGTGCGACTAAGGATCGATGACTCCAGCTCCGGATTATTTCCTTGCAAAAAACCTACCACGGCATCGATGGTTTCAAGATATTGGTTGGTGTTTGCTAAAACGCGTAGGGTTTCTGCATCCGAATTCGTTGTGGAATTTGTTTGAGCAAAATGAAAAACTTTATCCAATCCGCCGCGACTGTAAAGCGCCAACGCCGTTTCTAAACTCAAATCCACCTGAAAGCTCTCATAATTAAGAGTGTTCAGATACCCTTGCAAGTAGGCTGCCGCTGGGTACGGAGTATTCAGCTGAGTAAATGGGGGAGATATGAGTAAGATCTTCGGTTTCAAAGTGTTGCATCGAACAGCGTGCAAAGAACGACTTTTGGCAGTAAATTGTTGAACCCAAAGCTCGATGGTTGATATTGATTGCCGAAACGGGTATTTTAGCAGAATATGGTTCAACCTCTTGGATATTTATTTCGATTTTTAACCGTTTGGTTTGTTTTTACCTCTTCGTGGTCTATAGCTCAAGTTGAAACTAAAAAGGTTAAATGGAAGGCCTTGGGGCCCATTGAGTTGCCCTCCACTCCAGCCGATACGGGTACTTGGTCGGCCAATGGTTTGGGCTGGGTGGAGTTGGTTTACAATGCATCTTCGAAAGAAAAATGGTTGTATGCCGGAAGCAATACGGGTGGTTTGTATCGATCTAAAAACTTTGGTAAGAAATGGAAGTTTGTTGCCGATTTCGATCGTATGACCGGTGTGCTCGACTTGGTTGTGGACGACAGAAATCATAAAGAAATTTGGGCAGCTACCGGCATGAACAGCTTCGAGACCGATTGGGGTTGGGGCATTTTGTATTCCAAAAATGGCGGAAAGAAATGGCAGAAAACAGGATTGTGTTTCGAGCCCATCGATAAAAAAGTGGTTTGGTGCGTGGAACGTTCCAAATCCAATCCTGATGTTTTTTACGCTTGCACCGATTCCGAAATCTATGTGAGCACTGATCGATGTTCCAGTTTTACTAAAACCTTTGAAAGCGAAAAAAAGCAAAATGTATTTTTTAAGCATCTGATTGTAAATGAATCGGATGAGAATCAGGCGCTTGCCTCGGGTTTTTTATTTCTCCGAACCCAAAATGGTGGAAAAACTTGGCAAGATGTTAGCGCTGCTTTAAGCTTTACTGCAGAACGAAATCGGTCGGACGCCTTACCCGATCGATATGCAACTTCTGCCAATCCGCAAGATCCAAATAAGGTGTTATGTGCCTATAAATATGGCAGTTACAATTATGTAGAGCTCTCGCTCGACTTTGGCCGAACGTGGACCTTGGTTTCGAAAAATCGCAGTTTTAGTCGGTTGGATCGTCATCACGCTGAGCTTGCATGGCATCCAACAGACAGCAACATCATCTTTGTTGGATCGGTGCGAATGTATCGGTCGCTGGACGGTGGAAAGCAGTTTCATCAAATGAGCTTCCCAGCCTTTGGTTTGCCAAACTTCATGCACGATGACGTACGAGATTTGAAAGTTTTACCCGATGGCAGATTGCTGGTTGGAAGCGATGGTGGGGTTTATGTGAGTTCAGACACTGGGAAAACTTGGCAAGACATTAGCGGTAAAGGCTTGAATATCATGCAGTTTTACGACATAGCTGTTGATTCGGGAAGGATTGTTGGTGGATGCCAAGATTTAAGTTCAATGATTTATGTAAATGGCAACTGGTCGAATACCAGTCAGATTTATGGCGACGGTGGATCGTGTTACGTAGATGGCAAGGATGTTTATGTGTTGCAGCACGGCGACGTGGTTCGGAAGGGAAGCTTTGAAAACAAAGAATGGAAAACCATTCCCTTGCCCATTCGTTCCGGTCGGTTTTATTATCCATTTATGATGAGTCCATACGACACATCAAAGTTTTGGTTTACCGATCACCACCTATGGCAGTATGATGGATCAGGTGATTTTACCGTTTTGTCGAAGACTATAATGCCCGGTATTACAAAGATTGTGGCGTTGGAAGTAAATGAATCGAACCCACGAATTGTGTACATGGCCAAAGATCAACCAACCTGGGATCCGTCGCCGAATGGGCTGAAAGACAGGTTGTACAAGGGTATTTGGATGGAAGACAGCTTTGGTTGGGTGGATATTACGGGTAATTTGGGAATTCTTGCATGGCGTGGAATTACGAGCATTGAAACCAATCCAAATAATGAAAATGAAGTTTATGTGAGTTTGCAACTCTTAGAAAATGAGCACCGACATAAGGTGTATAAAAGCATGGATGGCGGCGGAACCTGGGAAAACATTTCCGCCGGACTTCCGAACTTAAACGCCCATAAAATTTTATGGAATCCAATAAACGAGAGCCTTTTTCTGGGCACCGATGAAGGCGTATTTTGTCGAGAAAAGGATGGGAGTTCTTGGGCAGCGCTGGTTGGCAAGATGCCTCCATACTTCGTTACAGACCTTGAAATCGATTTGGCCACCAATCGGCTGTATGTTGCTACCTATGGGGGAGGAGTTTGGTATTGTGGGTTGAAAGGGTTGTAGAAGTTTAAGACTAAGTTGAAGTTGACAAATCAATCAGCTTTGCTGATTGTTTTGATCCAGACAAGCTTTGCTTCGTCTGGGAAGTTGATCACCTTTGCTAGCTGCGGTGGTTGAAAAAAGAAGCCTCGCCAAGACCTCATCCTTTAAATCAAACGTGTATTAACATAGTCCTCAACAACTCTTGGAAAATGAGCGTGCTCTAATCCATGAATCTTTGCTGCTAAGGTATCCGCGTTTTCATTCGCGCTAATTTCTATTGTGGTTTGAAACAAATGTCTTCCACGGTCGTACTCTTCATTTACCAAATGAATGGTAATGCCCGAAGTTTTATCACCGTTGGAAATTACGGCTTCGTGCACATGCGAACCAAACATCCCCTTTCCTCCATACAACGGCAGCAGCGCTGGATGAATGTTTATGATCTTATCTGGATATGCCTGAATCATCGATGAAGGTATCTTCCAAAGAAAGCCTGCCAAAACCACTACATCAATCTCATCGCGCAAAAGCTGATTGGTTAAGGTGTTGTTTGTTAAGGATTTACGACTAAATATTTGAACATCAACTCCGTTGTCAATTCCCTTTTGAATAACTCCAGCACCCACCTTGTTGCAATATATTTTAGCCACTTCAATGCGAGCATGATCTTTAAAGTATTCCAACATTCTCAATGCATTGCTGCCATTTCCGCTGGCAAAGATTCCGATTCGAATCCTATTTTCGGTGGATTTTTGAACCGACATTTATTTCTCTCTAAAGGTGTATAAAATCATCTCCAGCTGACGCATCAACTTATTTTTGTCCTCGCCGGGTGCAAATACAAAGCCATCCAAGCTCACCAAGGTTTTGGTTTTGTTGCAAACAATGGTATGATTAATAAAAGGACCCGCTTTAAAATCGGGATTTGTAAATTCCCACCAGCCACGAGTTTCAATGATGGTTAAATCACCTCGATCATAAATTCTTCGAAACACTTCAACATTTACCGTGTCGGTGCTCATTTGGGCCGTGTCGCCATTGTAATCGGCACCTTTTACATGATTGCCTAAGACGTTGTTTCTACGTGCTATAATGGCGCTTTGTGTAAGTTGTTCAAGTCCGGTATACGGCTCAGAGAAATAGTTTAATCCCAAGTATTTGGCGCCCATTTGTCTGCGAAATCCATTTACCACACCACTTTTGATGGCGGTCTTGAATAAGCCAGGAACCTTCAACGAAAAGCATTCATTTGCAAACAAATCACCGTGCGCAGAATCCGATAAAATTTTGGCATCGTAGAACGAGGTAATCGTCGAAACGTGTTCTGCCTCAAGGGCTTGAACCAAATACGACGACTTCTTGGCACGAAGATTCTTTTTGAGTTGGTCTCCATCTTGGGTCAGCACAAAATGCACAACTTGCGGACTTGCCCAAACATCGTGGAGGGTAAATACGCTCACACCGTTGGTCGGAAATTTTTCTACAATGGTGGCTCGCAGGGAGGGACCAAAAGCGGCTTCAACCATTTCCCATCGGTCTTTGCGTAAAAAAACGAAGATGTTGAAGTGGTTTCGCAAATAGCCATCAAAAATGGTTTCGTGAGCATGTCGGCATTTAAAGAACGGATTACTCCCGGCCATTCCGGGAATGCTTTGCGTAAAGATCGAATCGATTTCATCTCCAAGTTCATTCCAGGAGAGCTGATCGGTAAATACTACCATATCAGCCAATTCGCCCATGGCATCTGGCTTGTTAACCGTTTTATTCGATTCGTCACATCCCAGCAAACCAACGATGGAAAGTGAACTTATGAGCAATATTAGGTAAGAGGGTGTCTTCATGAGGTGCAACTTCAAACGTACATAAAAAGTAACGTGCAAAGAAAGCGTATGTGATTGTACGACCAAAGCTATTTTACCAACGGCAGCATCCATTTGATATTGAGCGTAGCTCGATTTGCAGCCAAATTGGTTCTCAGTCTACTATCCAAATCTGAATTTTAAAAGATTAATCGAACTCAGGTTAATAATAAGCTCCCTACAGCAGTAGTTTGAGCTTTTGCCCTGGGTGAATGGTAGAACTTGAAAGGTTGTTCCATTGTTTAATCTCCTGAACAGAACAGCCGTTTCGATTGGCTATAGATCCTAAACAATCGCCCCGTTTAATGGTATACGTTTGTTCAACAACTCGCGCTTTGTAACTGTCGCTTAAGGCCAGTATCACACTTTCGTGCTCAATAAAGCGGTAGGCATAATCGGTTGGAAGATTTAAATTGAACAAACTCATATTTGCCGGGAGCTCATCGGTTTTTAACGCTGGATTGAGCGTTCTAATGCTTGCAATAGGTAAGTCTAATACTTCGGCAATGGCTTGTAAATTATGCGTTGGCGTGCAACTTACTGCGGTTGTTGATTCCATGGGCGTATCCACCCATTTTGGAAAAATGTTGTGTTCCTCGTAGTAATTCATCAAATACGCAACAGCAATAAAGGAAGGGATGTAGTTTTGAGTTTGGCGAGGTAAATATGGATATATTTCCCAAAACGTTGTTTTTCCTCCCGAACGTGCAATGGCTTTGTTAACGTTGCCCGGCCCGCAATTGTAACTTGCAATTACCACCAACCAGTCGTCGTACTTCTTCGACATGTCTAAGAAATATTCACAAGCAGCTTGCGTAGCTTTTGGCACATCGCGACGTTCATCAACATATCGATCTATTTTTAAATCATACATTTTGCCGGTATACGGCATAAACTGCCAACAACCAACTGCTCCCGACCGAGAAGTTGCGTATGGGTTGAGCGCGCTTTCAATTACACTTATGTATTTCATTTCGAGCGGCAATCCATTTTTATCGAGGATGGATTCGTAGATCGGAAAGTAGTATTCAGAAAGTGTGATCACTTCTTTTAACCGTTCTTGCCACGAAACACCAAAGTAATCAATGAACCGCTTAATCTCCGAATTGTAATCCATTTTGATCCGAAACTCGAGGGCGTTGATTTGTGTTAAAAAGGTGGAGCTGTCCACATCCAATTCGTCATTTTCAAACACCGTTATATCGTCGGAGTACAAACGCTTTTGGATGCTGTTTGCATCTACTTTTCTTTCAACATCAACAGCACCAAGGGTATCTGTTTTTTCTTCGGAATCCCCTTCGGCGTAAACCGAAAAAGGGTTGCTTAGGATAATAAAGGCAGATATAAGGCAAGGAACTAGACGTTTCATAACAGCGTTTTTAGGGCACTAAAGGAACGGTGAAAGTGCAATTTAATTATGAATGGACAAAAAATACTTACCTTTTGATTAGGTGTTAATGAGCAATTATGTAGACGCATCCAAACAATACATAAGCTGCTCATTTGGGGATACTTGCCGTTTTATTGAACCAATTTTATCCGTATCTTTGAGCATTGCTTCCTACATGACCTACTAGATCCTGGCAGTTGGAATGTATTCAAACCACTTGTTCTTAGTTCAGTATGGTAGATTTTTCTAAGCAAACATTATCGGAGTTGGCAAGGCAAGCAAGCTTGCAACCACTCGAAAAACTTCAAACCCTTCACAAAAAAAAGCATACTCTTTCCATTTCTGTTCCCAAAGAGATAACCTATCAAGAGAAACGAGTTCCGCTCTCACCCTTATCGGTTCAACTCTTGGTTAACAACGGGCATGAGATTCGAATAGAATCGGGGGCGGGTAAACAGGCAAATTTTCTTGATTTGGATTACAGCAATGCGGGTGCAACCATTGTGCATGATCATCAAAGTGCGTTTGATGCCAACATTGTGCTCAAGATCGATCCACCAACCTTCGATGAGATTGAGTGGTTAAAACCCGGGCAAGTATTGATCAGCGCCTTGCAAATGGGCGATTTAAAGCAGGAATTTTTACAGCAACTCATGCGCAAGAAAATCACAGCCATTGGCTATGAGTACCTTCGCGATGATGCTGGAACGCTTCCTGTAATTAGGGCGATGAGCGAAATTGCTGGCCGAGCTTCAATCTTGGTAGCTGCCGAATATCTAAACAACAGTCAGAACGGAAAAGGAGAACTCTTAGGCGGCATACCTGGTATACAACCCACTGATATAGTGATTATTGGAGCTGGAGCAGTAGGCGAATACGCCGTTCGAGCTGCACTGGGTTTGGGGGCGCATGTAACGGTTTTCGACAACTCAATCTATAAGTTGCGAAGACTGGAAAAAAACATTGGAAGTAGAATTAACTCATCCACCATCTTACCACACGTGTTGGCGAAGAGCTTGGCAAATTGTGATGTGGCCATTGGAGCGCTGCGTAGCAGCGAGGGAAGAAGTCCGTGTGTTGTTACCGAAGCAATGGTTCAGCAAATGCATCCCAAGTCGTTAATAGTTGATATTAGTATTGATCAGGGCGGATGTTTCGAAACAAGCATGGTTACCAACCACGAGAAACCCGTTTTTGTAAAACACGGCATTCTACATTACTGTGTTCCCAACATCACTTCGCGTTTTAGCCGAACCGCGAGCTATGCCTTGAGCAACGTGTTTTCACCACTTTTGCTCGAAATTGGAGAAGCCGGCGGCGTGAATGAATATTTATGGGAAGACAATGGTTTGCGCAAAGGGGTCTACGTTTTTAAAGGGAAGCTTACCAACTTGAGCCTGGCAGAACGCTTTTCGTTGGATTACAAAGACATTAATTTTTTGTTGTTATAGAAACCATCGTTCCACCTACTAAATGCAACCATGGTTGTCACCAAGTGTTACGTCTAAAAGCATCCCACGCTTTCGCAATTTACATAACAAATTGAACTCAGGATAAAAGAATATTCAAATCAGGCTATTGTTTCAAGAACTTATAATACAGTATTAAATTATTTTCTGAAGTAACTTCCAACAAATAATAACCTGCAAGTAGATCAACCACAGATATATGTTTCAAATTACTCGTAGTGCTTGATTTAATAGTTTTACCGTCCACAGTCAGTATTCTATAACTTTTCGGTTGTACCGTTCCGCTTAACTTAATTTCTGTAAAGGCTGGATTTGGATAGATTACAAAACCCTCGGTATCAGTCTCTAATGGCGTTACCCCAGAAAACATTGCATGATTAACAATAATGCAGGTACTGTTGTTGCCAAATGTCTCACCGCCTTCTTTTTCTATGATAAGCTTTCTACCATTAAAATTTGGGTGACTGTATGCAATGATCTTTTTAACACATAACTCAATGCTATCAACTGGATTAGTTCCAATCATTTTTAAGGCACCGGTATATATCAACGAATCCCCAGGAATGAGCGTTTTACCGAATGTTCCAGACTTTGTAATGTAGACGAAGCCAGCGAAAGAAAATGTAACGGCAAAATTATCAACTTGAATTATTGTATCGGGCCCCAGGTTTCGTATCACAATAATACTGCTATCCAATCCTGGACTTCTAAAAGTATATCCTTCTACTGGAGTTAATATATCAACACCAATGTCGCATTTTCGCTCGTTTTTAGCTTTTACAATGGCTACTGAAAATAAGAAAGCAAAAACGAAGAATAATCTGTTCATGAGTTAATTATTAATTAAAATTTTATGCGTAATTGTATACTCATCATCCCTAATTCTGATATAATAAATACCCCTCAGATTGTGAGGAATGGTAATTTCCAGCAAATTTTGTGTCGCATCAATGACCTCTTCAAGCAAAATTTTTCCTTGCATATCAAATAATAGTAAATATACACGTGCTCCTACATCAACGCCCAAAATATGGTATTTATCACCAAATAAGGGATTAGGGTAGCACACGTATTTATTAGTCGTATTGGGCTTTGGCATGCCCACGTTCTTGTAGCCATGTATGAGTGTAACGTGTTTTTTGTCTTCTTGATCAGCCCTAACTTCAACCTTTAATGGGGCATGGGTAAACACAGGATAATCATCTCTGAAATTAACTAAAGTTACACTTAAGCGAAACGGCCCAACCTTAGTAGTATCCCACGTCCAATTAACAAATGTTGTGTCATGATACACATCAGAAGAATCACCCGGAAAAATATCCTTATTGACAGCCACTTGCCCAATAACATCTCTGTAGGCCATGAGTAATACTATATTTGAATGAGTCAGTAGTCCACAAAGTGTCAGGTCCATAATTATATAGTCGAAACGAAACGGGTATTTCTTGCGGAGATTTAAAAGTTGTATTCGTGAGAGGCGACATTATTTCCCATCCTATTACCGGTCGCCTAATCTGAGCATGAAGCGGCAAACTAACAATCAGAAAAATGATAATAAAAGTGAATAAAAATGTTATGCTTTTCATTAATTAATCATTAGGCGCTGGTTCTCTAATATCACACATCATATAGAATAGTACTAATGTCAATGTTGAACGGATTATATCGGTAGCATGTTTGGTCATTTGAAGGTTTAACGTCAAAAGCTTCTTCAAGCGTGTTTATTAAATTTATATCCAGTGTTTTAAGCACTTCTGGGTTGCTAATTAATGAGTAGGTTGTTAGTTTAGCAGAAGCAACATCGCCAAATGTAAATTTATTAGGGTTCACACTGTAGTTAGGTCCAATGAGGCCTTCTCTCATGCTCATTACAGGAAAGGTCACCCCATCTACTGTTTTGTCTACCCATTCGAAATTATCATACTCTAAAGTGAGCCCCCCTAAAGTTGTAATATCCACCAGCACTCCAGAAGAAGGATCTAGAACTTGAATCCGAACGAATTTGGGGGCCAAATTAATATGAGGGGGAGGCCCATAATCTGTAAAACTAAACTCTGCCGTACCCCCTAAATTTAAAACATTCTTTTTCTCCCCTGTATTCAAATTTTTTATATCAACTCTTTGTTAACATCCTTCAAGAATACCATCACTTTCGAACAATGTGTTTGAATTGGATTGTGAACTTACCACGATTAGAAGCATGGTTAAATACAATGTTGCGTATTTCATAATCTGATTAATTAGTGGAAGATAAAATAATTCTTGAAAAAACAAGTCGGACTCCAAAAATGTGACAGATGGTTGAATCATTGAATTTTGTCTTGTTTACGTCTTTTCGAAGCAAGAAAAAGTGTTACTTAAATTTGGTGCTAGTGACAGTTAAACTTATTCTCTTTTGTCAAAAAAGCATAGGCGGTACACCTCTTCGAAGCGTTGTTCTTGCTGATTCGAGCTCGAACAAGGTGATGATGTTCCGAATTAACTTTCCTAACAACTCTTCAAAGAATACTAAAGTAACATGCATTAGAGTGTCTGTGCGACCCAACATCGGACCCCAAATTCTACTCAAATATTTCTGAACCATGTCTGAGCGAATACGAAGTCTTTATCTGGATGATTGAAGAAATCAACGAGACAAGCTTCCATTGAGTTGAGCGGCATTTTTACAATTTACTCTGGGTGTAAAGCAATCTTCCACACAAATAATAATTGAACTCTGATTCTAACCTGAAAAAAGGTCGAGTTAAAAGCTTGGAATGGCTATTTTTGCGCCTCCAAAAATTATAGATGCTCAATCGAAGACTCATTCGAATAAAGGTATTTCAAGCCTTTTACGCTTACACTCAAGATGAAAGTCCGAGTTTGAATAAGTCGAAGTCGTATTTACACGATTCGATACATGGCATTGCTGGAAATTTCTTGACCGTTTTACTTTTTCCTTTGGAATTGGTGCATTACGTACGGCATAACCTCAATCCAGAAGATTACAAATACTTGCCCTCGGAGCAAGACAAATTTAAACACGATGCCTTGATGCTCAATGGTTTGTATGAACAGTTGGTTCGTCAACCCTTTATATCCAACGCACTGGAAAGGCCCATACACAATTGGCAGATTTCTAAAGAAACGCTTCGTTCGCTGTATAAAGAGATCGTGAACACACGATTTTTTAAAGCCTACGTAAAAACCGATTACAACAATTTTGATAATCAAGTGGAGTTTTTATTAAAGCTCTATGATTACTTAGGCACCAACTCAGAAGCATTTAACTTGGAGATGGAAGAGATTGAAATGCTTTGGGAAGATGAGAAAATTCCGATTTTAAAAGCGATTAAACTCTTGCTTTCTGATTTAAAGCTCAATTCTGAATTGACCATGCCCAGATTGAGTAAGGAAGAAGAAGACGACGAGGTTTTTGCCAATCAGTTGTTGATTAAATCGGTTCGCAATCAAGCTGATTTTGAGGATCTTATAGCCAAAGCCACTCCAGGTTGGGATAAAGATAGAATAGCTCGCGCGGATATGATCTTAATGGTTATGGCCTTAACCGAGATGCAAGATTTTCCGTACATCCCCATAAAGGTAAGCATGAACGAATACCTTGAATTGGCTAAAAATTACAGTACTCCACAAAGCAGCAAGTTTGTAAATGGAATTTTAGATAAGCTCACGAAGAAGCTAAAAGAAGAAAATAAAGTAGAAAAAAAGGGCCGAGGCATGATTGGTTGAACAAACTGATTTTTCCTTTGTTTGTTGAATATAGACCGTTGGGTAGCAACACTCAGAAGTGAAAAAAATCATTTATTTTGAGGGCGCAAACATCCATATTTTTAAAATAATTATAATGAAAGCAACACACATCATAGTAATCCTTGGACTTGCATCCATGCTATTTGCCGCATGTACGCAATCAACTTCAACGAATGTTGATCCGAGCCTTGCCACCAACAACAAAACAGCTTCAGACCCAGAAGCCCAGAACCCAGAACCGCAAATGACCTTTGAAGAAACGGTTTTTGATTTTGGAAGGATAACGGAAGGAGAGCATATGAAACACACCTTCCGATTTACGAATACCGGAAATGAGTCGCTCGTAATCAGCGATTGCAAGGCAAGTTGCGGCTGTACAACGCCTAAATGTGCAAAGGGAAAGCCCATAGCACCGGGAGATAAGGGCGAAATTGAAGTTGTTTTTAATTCTCAAGGCAAGCCAAAGAATCAATCCAAAACAATTACGATTACGGCCAATACGGCTCCACCGCAAAACATGTTGACCATTAAGGGCTATGTAATTCCAACCGAAGAAGAAAAATAGAATGTTCAATTTTATCACGTGTAGTGAATAACAGAGATTAAATAACAAATAATAGAATGAAGAGTATGATTTTTTTAATGGCTCCGGCCTCCGAAGGCGGAGAAGGTGGAGGAACGGGATTTATGATCATGATGGGCTTGATGTTCGTAGTGATGTATTTCTTTATGATTCGTCCACAAGTTAAAAAGCAAAAGAAACAACAAGAATACCGCACCTCCTTGGGCAAAGGCACAAGCATTGTTACCACGGGCGGCATCCACGGAAAGATCGTTGACGTTAAAGAGTCTACTTTCATACTAGAAACAGAAGGAGGCGGCAAGCTTCGCATTGAGAAAACGGGTGTTTCTATGGAAGCAACTACCGCTCTTGGCAGCAACAAATAAAGTTCGCACGGTACGACTTATATTTACCGAAACAAAGCATACACAATATGCAACACAAACACCTTAGAATTGGCGTAACAGGCGGAATTGGCTCTGGAAAGTCAACGGTGTGTTCTATTTTTAGTCATCTTGGCGTACCCATTTATTACGCAGACAATCGAGCAAAACAGCTCATGCTCGAAAGCGAAGTGTTGCGTAAAAAACTGCGTCAGGCCTTTGGCTGGGATGTTTACACCAAAGAAGGTGAATTAGATCGTGCGTATTTATCCAAAATTGTTTTTAACAACAGCGTTCAATTGCAAATATTAAACGGCATTGTTCACCCGTCGGTGTTTGATGATTATGAGAAATGGGTGGAACAACAAATCCTTGAAGGGTTTTCTTACTCCATCAAAGAGGCCGCTTTGCTCATAGAATCAGGAAGTTCAAAAAAGATGGATAAGCTCATAGTGGTTACGTGCCCCATTGATATTCGATTGGAACGAATCATTAAGCGAGACCACCTTCGAAAGGAAGAGGTATTAAAACGCATTGATAACCAAATAAGTGATTTAGAACGGTTAAAACACGCCGATCACATCATAAAGAATTCAACAAATTTTTCGCTCATAAAACAAGTATTGGTGCTTCATAACCAGTTTATTGAAGAGACCAATCCCGCCATGGCCAATTAAAATGCAAATTCAACGAACCATTATATTAACGCACGAGGCGGTCTTGCAAAAGATCAATCGGATGGCGTGGCAAATTTTAGAACGAAGCCACAACACCGAGCACATTGCAGTGGTGGGCATCGAGAAGAAAGGGCAGGTTGTTGCCCAAATGTTGGAAAAATCGCTCCGAACCATTTGCGATAAGACCATTGAAACGGGCAGCATAAAAGTGAATAAAGATCATCCGAATCTTGAAGACATCACGTTAATTTCTGAACAAAGCCTAACCAACAAGGTAGTGGTTTTAGTGGATGATGTTCTGAACAGCGGTCGAACTTTGATGTATGCTACGTATCCAATTTTAGCAGCGCATCCCAAACGCTTAATTACGGCCGTATTGGCCAATCGAGCGCATGCCAATTTTCCGATTAAGGGAGACATTGTTGGCATCGAGTTGGCAACCACCTTACAAGAGCACATCAACTTTGAGCAAGACAAAAATGGTGAAATGACCGTTTATTTGGATTAGGTTTTTGGCGCGATGGTAAGAGGCGCGATGCATCGCGCCATTACATATTTTGTTTCCTAAACCATTATTTCAGCGCGTTGTACCGCGCCAATAACTCTCCCTATCTCCGTTAAAATTCCTTTATATTTGGAGAGAATTCAACAATTATTTGCTGTTGAATAGCCATCTATGGAACCGATCAGCATTGTACTATTAATCATCATCCTGCTCTACGTTCTGCGCACAAAGCGGCAGGTTAGAGACCTGGGTGCTAAAATTGATGGATTGAGAAATCTTCTTAATCAGGGAAAACGAGGTACTGAGTCCAACGCGGAAAAGACTCAAGAGGCAATTCGAAAATCTTCGCCCTATGAAAAATGGGCTAACATTGAGGAAGAACAGAAAGTTCAAGAGGATCTAGTTTTAGCAGAGAAAAAATCAGAGGCTACTCCAATACCTATATCAGAAGATCCGAAAAAACTTGAAATCCAGAAAGAAGAGCCCGTTAAACCAAAGGTGCAAATCATAAGAACATCCAAACTAGAGCCAATTCACAAAACTCCCAAGTCTACCTTTATGGAGCGCAATCCGGATTTGGAGCGCTTTATTGGAGAAAACTTATTGAGTAAGATTGGTATTGTAATCTTTGTAATTGGCATGGGCTTTTTAGTCCGTAAAGGCATTGAAAACAATCAGATTACCGAAGTAATGCGCGTTGCCATTGGCATACTTATTAGCGGTGGAATGATTGGTCTGGGACATTATCTTCGAAAGTCGTTTGGCAAGTTTTCGGCCATTCTCATTGGCGGAGCCTTGGCGGTTCTTTATTTCACCATAGCGCTGGCCTATCATCAATATGCGCTCATATCACAAACCGCCGCTTTTGTTATAATGGTCTTTATTACTTCTCTGGGCGTTCTCTTATCGATCTCATACAACCGAAAGGCCTTGGCCGTCTTGGCCTTAATCGGCGGCTTCGGCACGCCCTTTTTTGTGAGCGATGGTTCCGGCAACTATGTTACGATGCTCACCTACATCATCGTACTCGATTTGGGCATGATGGTCTTAGTTTATTTTAAAAAGTGGAACATCGTAAACTATCTAACGTATGCATTTACCTACCTACTTTATTCCGGTGTATTCGTAGAAAAATATCTCGGTAATGTGGATGAAACTCGCGCAAAATTCTTTCTTTTTTTAACCGCCTTTTATCTCATCTTCTTTGTGATGAGCATTGTGTACAACGTGAAAAACAAACGGCAAATTAAAATGCCCGAAATCGCCATGCTGATGACCAATTCGGCCCTGTATTTGGGTTTTGGTCTATCTATTAGCGACGACTTTCATGGAGGATTGTACAGTGGTTTATTTACCGCCTTAATAGCGGTTTTTAACTTTATATTTTTACTGGTCTTATATAAACGTAAAGATGTCGACGCAAACTTGATCTACCTCCTCATCCTATTGGTACTCACCTTTGTAACCCTCATTGCACCCATCCAATTAGAAGGTAATAATATAACGCTGTTTTGGGCGGCCGAAAGCATAGTTCTGCTTTTCATCGCTCAAAAATCTAAGATAGAACCCCTGCGCTTGTTGGCTGTAGTAATCTCTATGCTCATGCTCTTGAGTTTGGGTATGGATTGGGGCAACAACTACATTCCCTTCCACGCTAATGGCAATCCAATTCCATTCCTAAATACAGCGTTCTTATCAAGTTTTGCAGCTATAATATCGTTGGCTGGCATGGTTACATTTTTTAAAGAACCGAAGATGCTGCAGTTTAAGTGGGTTGAGTTTTGGTGGAAACCGAGCTATATAAAGGTGCTGCTTGCACTTGTTGTTTTCGTTGGAATCTTCTTAGAACTAAACGATCAATTTCTTAGAGCGGAGCTCTCGAATACTCTGCGGATGATTCTTCTAGGCATCTATACGTACAGTTGTGCCATTGGAATGGTCTTCCTCGAAAAATGGAAGCCCAATCCAAAATTAAAGGTGTTAAATCTAATTGTGAATGTGGTCTGCATACTTTCCTATATGACGTTTTTTGTGCAACAAGTTTCTTGGGCACGCGACGGGTATTTAGCACTAGAGGTCACCGCATCCTCGGGGTTCTTTGTGCACTACATTTTATTGGCACTCTTTCTGATTTTGGTTGTGCTTCGTTATCGCGAGGTGCATGAGGAGTATGGATTTAAATCAGAAATTGGTTCAAATACGCTGTGGCCCTTAGCCTTCATCATCATCTTCGTTTGCTCGGTTGAAGCGGGCCACCTTTCGGTTATTCATCAATTTGGGAATGGGTTGAACGGCGATGTGGTTTATCAAAACGCCGTTCGATATGTGTATCCGGTTGTTTGGGCCATCACGGCCTTGTTCTTAATGATTGTTGGAATGAAGTACAAGTTGAAAACACTTCGTTTGGCTTCATTGATCATTTTTGCCATCACCATAATTAAACTCGTTTTTTATGATTTACGAGGAAATGCAACCGGTAAAATCATTGCATTCATTGTTTTAGGGGTTGTTCTTTTATTAATATCATTCTTATATCAAAAGTTAAAGTTTATAATTCAAGATGATGATTCGAAAGTTTAGTTGCGCAATTGCGATGATGCTTAGCCTGATTGGCTTTGCTCAAGAATTTAAGCATCAAGCCACCCTAGATGTGCCAAAATCGGATGGCTTTCATCGTATTGTACTTTCGCCCGAGGTTTTGGGCAAGGTACAAACGTCGCTAGCAGATTTGCGAATCTATGATGAGAAAGGGGCGGAAGTGCCTTATGTGTTGCAAGGCGAAGCCGCCATTTCAAATTCCAGCATTTTTAAGGAATACCCTATCACAGAACGCGGACGGGAAGGAGATTCGATTTCGTATTTGATCTTTGTCAATCAACGGCGCGATGTGCTTGACAATGTGAGTTTTAAAGTTAAGAACACCGCCGTTCAAAAAAGAGCTCGATTGAGTGGGAGCAACGACCAAAAATCTTGGTTTGCTATAAAAGACAACTACCTCTTGCATTCGATGCACAGTTCAAGCGCAACCACTGAACTAAAAATCTTGAGTTTCCCCTTAAGTGATTATGCTTTTTTTAAATTGGAGCTCGTTGAACAGTCATCATCACGCATCGAAATTCTTTCGGTTGGCTATTACAACCAACAAAAAAGAGCGGGCTTGTCCACCTCATTTAACGTACCAATTGTTTCTCAAACGGAAAGCAACAAGCAATCAAAAATTGTTTTAGACTTGGGTGAGATCAAATACCTAGAGAAAATACAAATCAAGCTAAGCGGTGCAGACTATTATTCCAGATCGGCTCGATTTTATAAACACTCGGTTATCGAGGATCAAAAAACCGGAAAGCAGCATAGAGTTGATGAGCTCATAACCAGTGTTGAATTGAATTCAAATTCGAACAACGAAGTTGATTTGGGCCAAATACTTGTACAAGAACTCGTACTCGAAATTGACAATAGAGATGACAAGCCGCTCAATGTTGAGGCTGTAACTGCTTCATATTTAAATAAGTATGTAACGGCCGATTTGAAAGCAGGAAAGGCGTATCAACTCAACTTTGGCAACCGAAGTTGCAATGCGCCCAGCTATGATCTAAATTACTTTACTAATCGAATTCCAACTCAACCGCCAACGTTGAAAATTACGGGAGTTTCGAATCCAACAGCAAAAAAAGAAACAGAAGATCACGACAGCATCTTTCACAACATCTATTTAATTTGGGGGGTAATTTGCTTTGTAGGTATATTTTTAGGTTTAATATCCTTTAAAATGGTTCGCGAGCTGAGTGAGAAAAAGAAGGCAGAAGAATCATCGAAATTGGAATAGTACAATGATGATAACCCGAGCGAGGGATGAAGAAGTTTATACCCACTCTGTATATTTTGAACAAATCCGCAAGTTTTATTTTTTGCAATAAAAAATTAATATGCCGTACGACGAATATTTAGGCGATCGAATACGACGCGATTTAGCCGACAAGAAGGTGGCTCATGCCGAACTTAAAATGATGGGTGGCCTGTGCTTTCAGGTGGATGATAAAATGCTTTGCGGCATTCACATCGACAAAAAATTTGGAGACAGCTTGCTCATGGCCCGAATAGGAGAGGATGAGTATGAAAAGCAGCTGTCGAAAGAAAACTGCCTTCCCATGGATTTTACGGGTCGGCCTATGCGGGGCTACATCTTCATTACACCAGCGGGTTTTGACACTGATGACGACCTTTCGTATTGGCTCGATAAGTGTCTCGAATTCAATCCAATGGCTAAGTCGAGCAAGAAGAAGAAAAAGCCAAGGAAAGCAGACTAATGTCAGGTAGATAATAATTCATGAACAACCGAAAACTTATTCTCTACATTTCCATGAGCCTGGATGGCTTTATTGCCACTAAAGAAAACGATATATCTTGGCTGTCGATGGTGGAAGTTGAGGGCGAAGACTATGGCTATAACGCCTTTAATGATTCGGTGGATACCTACATTGTAGGAAGGATAACCTACGATACAGTTTTGTCGTTAACCGGAGGAATTTTTCCGCCTGCAGATCAGCATAAATGTTATGTGTTAACCCGACAAGAAAGAGTGCCTAAAAACGGTGTAACCTTTTATAATGGAGATGTAGTTGAACTGATATTCAAACTTAAAAAAGAAGGTGGAAAAAAAATCTATTGCGATGGTGGGGGTGAGGTGGTTAAGCTTTTAATGGATAACAACCAGATTGATGAGTACATCATTTCCATTGTTCCAATTGTTTTGGGAGATGGAAAGCGATTGTTTAAAGGAGGAACACCGCGAATTGCTGTTACTGCTGTTTCAACCAAGCAATATGCTTCGGGCTTGGTGCAGTTGCATTATATACGTAATACGTCAGAAAGATGAATCCAACTAAGGTGAGTGTTATTTATGGATAAAAATGAGTGTAAAAGTTGAAACGAAGCGGTTCATTTTAAGGGAGTTGGTTTTGGAAGATGCTAATGATATGTTTGAGCTCGACTCGAATTCCGAGGTAATTAAATACCTTGGCAACCATCCGGTAAAGGATGTTGCATCATCAAAAGAAATGATTGCTTTTGTACAAAAGCAATATCGAGACAATGGAATTGGCCGTTGGGCCATCATTGAAAAAACTACCGGCAATTTTGTGGGATGGACTGGTTTGAAATATGAAACCAACCTTGGTGAGAAAAAGAATTATTTCGATCTAGGATACCGCTTAAAACCAGAATATTGGGGAAAGGGCATTGCTACGGAAACGGCTATGACATCGCTCAAGTACGGTTTTGAAGTGATGAAACTCGACGAAATATTTGGCGCCGCGCACATTGAAAACATTGCGTCAAATAAGGTGCTTGAAAAGGTGGGATTAAGTTTCGTAAGTACTTTTATTTTAGAAGGCTGTTTGCATAATTGGTATGGTATTGCAAAGGCAACTTGGTTTAAACACAATCCGTAAGGGCTATTCTATATAATCACTCTACGTTCTGTTAAGTTAGTAAGATCACGATTAAACAAACATTTCTCAATGCTTAAAACACCTCGATCCACGGTAAAAAGAGCACCCATGCGCGGGGGGTGCACGAAGAAGAAGTGATACACCGCATATTGGATGGAGAATTTTTGTCTCACGTGGGCATTGTACATGATAATTCTCCTGTGGTCATTCCAACCTTATATGGCCGGGAGAGAAGTACGGTTTACATCCACGGGGCAAGTGTAAGTCGCTTGATTATTCAAATAGAGCAGGGTATTGAGCTGTTACCTAAATGTTTAGTGTTGGCACGTTCGGCCTTCCATCACTCCCTGAATTACGAATCGGTTGTGGTTTTGGGAAAGGGAAATTTGGTGGAAGATGTGGGAAAAAAGCACGAGGTTAAGGTGATATCTGATCATGTATTAAAAGGGCGATGGGAAGAAACTCGACTTCCAAACAAAACCGAACTAAAAGCCACAAAGATTATAGAAATAGAAATTTCGGAGGCAACAGCAAAAAATCGAACCGGAGACCCGATCGATGAAAAAGCCGATTTTGATTTGCCCATTTGGGCTGGTGTATTGCCCATTGAAACCTGTTATGGAACACCGGTTTCGGACTCAAAACTAGCACTAAATATTGAAATGTCTTTCAGCATAAAAGCCATTCAATACAAAAAAAAAGGGCCGAAGCCCTTTTCTATTCCAACTAAGTAGTTGCAGTTTTAAGCAGCGGCGGTATTTCTACCATTGTACCAGCCAATTAGAGCGCCAGCAACAGCTGCAATTACTACGGTAGCAATTACATCAAATGCCATTTGTTTCATGTCCATGTTGTTCATAGCCATACCCATAGCATCGGCGCTTAAACCAGCTAGAAGGCCAATAATTGCGGCGGCTTTAGCGCCACCCATAGGGGTGGAAACTCCGGCCCAAGTGCCTAAAACATAGGCAAGCAGTAAGCCCCAGAAAAGGTTTGATAAGAAAATCCAGAGCATCCCCTGTCCCGTCATTTCTCCATCCATAGGGAAAATATCCGTCAGAATTACTCCATAAATTAACCATCCCAAAAGGAACATTACAATGGCAGAGATTACTCCGCCAACAATAACTTTTGTACTCATAATCGTATTATTTAAGTTTTTGATTAAATCGAAATTTAGTAAATAAATTGAGATTTGCAAGACGTGGAACTTAACCTCTTAGGTTTCAAGGGCTCTAATTTTCAACACTTATGGTGATAAAAGCCTGCGACCTCCTTGTGTATCAAAAACGCAAGAACTGACAAAACGCTGTTTAGGAATACAATGCTCTTGCCAAATTAAAAATTATTTACGTACTTGTTCTTCAGAAAAAGAACATGGTAGATGTAAAAACTGAAATAGTAATCCAGCAACCGATACATGTTGTTTCGGACTTTGCTGCCAATCCAGAGAATGCACCAACTTGGTATGTAAACATAAAAACGGTTGAATGGAAGTCCGAACCGCCTTTGCAAAAAGGGAGCTTAGTTGCCTTTTTGGCCCACTTTATGGGTGAAGCCTTTCGGTATACGTATGAGTTTACCGTGTTTGAACCCGAAAATAAATTGGTGATGAAAACGGCTGAAGGCCCTTTTTCGATGGAAACAACCTATACTTGCTACGCTTTGCCCGATCAATCCACTCGAATGACGCTCCGGAACGCTGGTCAACCCTCGGGCTTTTCTAAATTATTTGCTCCGTTTATGTCGTTGATTATGCGGAAGGCAAATATGAAAGACCTCGAAAACTTAAAACGAATTTTAGAGAGTGAGGCATAAGTAGATTTTTGTAATTCAATAAGCAGTAAGCTTGAAACCAGACCAACTCAAAATGTATCTGATGATCAACAGCATTTTTTCAATGTTGAGTGGCATGACCTTAATGATGATTTCCAAACCATTAAAAAAACTATTTGAGGTTGAAGAAGCGATGCCTTTTTTAGTTGTTGGTGCCGTTCTATTAACTTTTGGCTCCCTCATTTACGTAATTACTCTGCGATACTTATATGTTAAATGGCTGGTAAACATCATTTCTTTTTTGGATTTCTCTTGGGTTCTTGGCAGCATTCTCTTCGTGGCCATCGATCCTTATAACATCAGCATAATTGGCGCTGTATGTATTGTATTGGTGGCGGTTTGGGTTGGTTTTCTGGGTTTTAAGCAATACAAATGGAATCGATAAACCCTTATCAATGATTCACGTATAATACCATTATTATGAAACGCATCTACCTAATCTTGTCAATTATTGGCTTCATTGCCCCCAATATTTATGTGGCTATGGAGTCGTATCAAACCGGAAATTTTCTGCTTTGGCTCGATCCGCAATCAACGTTGGCCGGCATGTTTGGCAATCAAATTTCTACGGCCTTCATTGTTGATTTATTTGTGGTGGTTTTGGTGTTTTTTATTTGGACGCATTTCGAATCCAAGCGACTGAAAATGAAAACTCCATGGCTGATATGGGTTTTAACCTTATTGTTCGGTATGGCAGGGACCTTCCCATTATTTTTATTTCAACGAGCACAGGCCATTGAAACGGAGGCGCGCTAACCATTGAAAACGGCATTGATCCTTTTTCGATGTTTTTAAGTTTTAACAGCGGTTTTATTCACTGTGTTGAAGTTGAATATATTGAGATCTTTTTTAGAAAGGAGCTGTTGCAAACAGCTTTGGATTGAGTCCTAGAATCAGCAAAAATGAACAATGACAACGACGTTCATTAAAAGCAACGCAATGAATCGCGGGTGATTTCCATCTCGAATGTTCACTATTATTTTTGGTGCAGTGTATTTTTTTGAGTGTTGGGTAGTATCTTCACATCGAAAAATAAAGATAAAATTGATTGCACCAAAACGCCACGTACGAGAAAAGGAGCGTGTTTCTGATTTGAAATCGTATTCAATTCTCGATACTTTACCCGAGGATGATTACGATAATATTACTGCCATCG